>DATDAH010000226.1:0-10460 GCA_036525535.1 Acidimicrobiales bacterium | reverse complement strand
GCGGCATAGACCTCGGCCCGAGCCCCGTGGGCGCTGGCATCCTGCGGTGCGGCCTGCACGGCCCACTCCGCGACCTGGGCGGCCAGGCGGAGGTCACCCGTGGCCGCCAGCTCGCTCACCCGGCGCACGAGGTTGTCGACCCCACCGGCCAGGGCCGCCACTTCGCGCGCCAGGTCCGAATCGGGCGGCGGCTTGAGGCGGGCCGGGTTGCCGTCGTACCAGCCGCCGTACAGGCGCCAGATGTTCCGGACCACGAACTCGGGCTCGTCATAGACCGGCTGCATCCAGGGCTGATCGAGGACGGCCTGGGGCACCCGCACCTCGTGGACGATGGTGTCCAGGGCCTGGCCCGCGTTCATGCGCTCGAGGACCTCGCGGACCAGTTCTTCCAGCGTGTCGGCCACGCCGCGCAGCACCCGCTGGATGCGCTCCTTCCCGGCGATCGGCAGTCCGTGGGCGGGGAGGAACAGCTCGGGATCCGTCGCCGCCATCGCGCGGAGGGCGTCCACCCACTCCCGGGGGTACCGCTGCGCCTTCTGGGGGTTGCCGGCATTCGGAAAGACCCAGATGAAGAAGTCGCCGGCGCAGACCGCTCGGTGCTCGGGTACCCAGGTCCAGGTGTGGTCGTCGGTCTCGCCCTTGCCGTGGTGGAGCACGAAGTCGGCGCCGCCGTAGGCGAGCGTGTCCTCGGAGCGGTAGCTGCGGTCGGGACGCACCCAGTCGGCGAAGAACGTGTCAGCCGACTGCCCCGGACTGCCCCGGTCACCGAACTGGCGAGCGTTGATGACGGCGTTGTAACCGTCGGTCAGCTCGTAGCGATCGAAGCGCAGGGCCACGTTCTCGTGACCGACGATCTCCGGTCGTGCGTCCCCCCGCGCCTCGGCTTCGTCGAGGTACGTGCGTGTCCCGGCCGCGTGATCGCGGTGCCCGTGGGTGTAGATGATCGACCGGATGGGGGCGTCGGACCAGCCCCGCAGCGACACCAGGCAGGCCGGCGCCAGACTGTCGAGGCTGGTGTCGAAGAGGACGAGGCCGTCCTCGGTGCGGAAGGCCACGACGTGGGAGAAGGACTCGACCACGGCCAGCCCGTCGGCCACCTCCGACAGCTCGGTGGTGATGCGGTTGACCGACGCCGGGCCCGCGTACTCGCCGTGGTCGATGACCCGCTCCGACAGGGCCAACAGGTCAGCCATGGGTCCCCTTTCGTCTCCGGGTGCTACCACAGGTGGTGGTGACCGAACTCGTCTGGTACGTGGCCTACGGGTCCAACCTCAGCCGGGCCCGTCTGCAGGAGTACCTCGACCGGGGCCCGGACCCCTCGCCGCCGCGCGACGACCGGCCGCTGACCATCGGGCACCCGCTGTTCTTCGCCGACGAGTCCCTGACCTGGGGAGGGGGCCGGGCCTACGTCGACCACGCTGTCGCCGTCCCGGCTGTCACGATGGCTCGGGCCTGGCTGCTGACCCGGTCACAGTGGGACGACCTGCACGCCCAGGAGTCCGGACCGGACCACGGCGCAGGCACGGACCCGACCTCGCTGGCCGATGGCGAGACCCGGATCGTCGGCGGCGGTCGGTACGACGTTCTCCTCGGCCTCGGCCGGCGGGGCGGCGTCCCGGTGGTGACGTTCACTGGGCCTGAGCGCCTCGACTCGGCGACTTGCACTCGCCCCGCACCCGAATACCTCCGGCGCATCGCCACCGGCCTCCACGAGGCCCACGGCCTGACCGTCGTCGACGCGATCACCTATCTCCTCGATCGTCCCGGCGTGGCCGACTGCTGGACCGGCGAGGAGCTGGCCGCCGCCCTCCGCGCCTGACCCCCCACCGTTCTGGAACCTGTCGTTGGTGGTGGACCGCGAGTTTCAGGTTCCAGAACCAGCCCGCTCCCCTAGCCTCGCCGGGTGCGTCGGATCACGGCCGGGGCGGTGGTCCTCCTCCTGGCTGCCGGATGCTCTTCAGGAGGCGACGACTCGGCCTCGTCCACCATCCTGCCGTCCACCACCCTGCCGCCGTCGAGCACCTCGACGACGCTGCCTCCGCGCTCGGTGACCGAGGTCGACGTCTGTGCCCTCCTGAACGAGACCGAGCTCACCACCGTCCTGGACGACGCGGGAGCGGGCGAGGCGGCAGAGGTCGAGGAGGCCGAGACCGACGGCGGGGTCCCGGCCTTCGTCGCCGGCTCCTGTTCTTGGCCGTCCGCCGCCGACCCGGCGCTGGTCTTGTCCTACCTGGCCCCGACCACCGCTCCCAGCGGGCCCCAGCACCTGGAGGACGTGCTCGCCACAGACACCGGATTCGCCGAAGGGGGCCAGGTCGTGCCCCGGGAGACGGGCAGCCAGACCGTCGGGCTCCTCCTCGACGATGAGCAGATGCTGCGGGAGGTAGCCGTGGTCAAGCGGTCGGCGCTGCTCTATCTCATCGTCAACCAGGACGTCAGCGGCCGCGATGAGGACGCCCTGACGGCCTATTCACAGCTCCTGGTCGCCGCTCTCGTCCGCGCCCCCCGCTAGCCGAACATCGCCAGCCACTGCTCCTCCGTCTTGGGCTTGAAGACGAAGTTGAACTGGCGGGTCTCGCCCATCGACTGGGAGGGCTCGGGCGAGTAGAGGTGTCCGGGGTAGAGGGTGGCATCGTCGGGGACCTTGGCCAGCTTCTGCGTGAGGCTCTCATAGAGGGCCCGGGGATCGCCGCCGGGAAGGTCGGTCCGGCCGCAGCCCTCGAGGAAGAGGGTGTCGCCGGCGACGAGCCGGTTGTCGACCAGGAAGCACTGGCTGCCCGGGGTGTGGCCCGGGGTGTGGATCAGCTCGATCGGGATGGCCCCGGCCTGCACGACGTCGCCGCTGGCGTGGGTGACCAGGTCGCTGTCGTCCGCGCCGGTCACCCGCTTGACCCACTCGGCCTCGTCGGCCTGGACGTGGATCGGGACGGGGCGCAGGCGGAGCAGTTCGGCCACCCCGGCGATCGAGTAGCCGGCCATCTCCCCGCCCACGTGGTCCGGGTGGTAGTGCGTGGCCAGAGCGCCGGTCAGCGTCATGCCGTCCTCGTCGAGGATCCCGAGCAGGTCCTTGATGCCGTAGGCAGGGTCGATGACGACGACCTCGCCGGACTCCCGGTCACCGATCAGATAGACGAAGTTGACCATCTGGCGAGCGACGGGATCCGTGGTGGCGAAGTCTCGCCCGGCGAGCAACTGGCGGAAGTAGAGGCGGTCGTCGGCCATCCGGTCAGGCTACGGGCCGACCGCAACTCCGGTTCTGGCCCCCGAAACTCGCGGCCCACCACAAACGACGGGTTCCAGAACGATCAGGGGGCGCGGAGGCGGGCGGTCCAGACGGCCTTGAAGGCAGCGTCGGCCTGGTCGTGGGAGGCGCGTAGGGCGGGACCGGGCCAGTCGGGAGGGAGCAGGTCGACGGGGAGCAGCGGGTCGGCCTGGAGGTGACGCAGGGTGGCAGCCAGCGCGACGAAGGCCGGGCGCAGGACGTCGGGGTCGGCCCCGAGCCGGGGGCCGACGTCGGCCAGCCGGCGCTCCTGCTCGCGGGCGGTGGTGGCCCACTCGTCGAGGTCCCAGAGGCGGGCGGCCACGGCATCGGCCGGCCAGCCCGTCATGGTCAGGCACTGCTCACCGACGACGGCCCGGGCCTCGGGGAGGCGATCCGGGTCGAGGTTGTCCGGCCGCAACCACACCCCCTCTCGCAGCTCGGCCAGGCGCAAGGCCCGCATGGCCGCCCGCAGGGCGACCCGGTCCCCAGCGGATCGGCGCTCCGACTCGACCACCGCCAGCTCCCAGTCGCCCGACCAGGGTCGGATCGCCCCGGACCGGCTCTCGTCCTGGCGTTCCTGGCGGGCCAGGAACGGTCCGGCCAGGGCGTAGCAGCCGTCGTCGCCCACCAGCTCCCCGGCCGCCACCATTCGCGACAGAGCGGTGCGCACCGTGCCCTCGGCTACGCCGAACAGTGCGGCCGACGCGATCAGGGAGCGCGCGGGCAGGCGGGACGGCCTTACGCCGAGCAGGGTCGAGGCCACGATGGACCGGGCGGTCAGGGGGCGGGTGTCGTCACGAAGTTCCATCGCGTGTCGGGAAAGTGTAACGTACAGCCATGACCGTGCTGGTCGATCACGTCCGGGAGCAGCAGACGATGGTGCCGCCTGCCTCGTTGCGGCCCGACGTGCTACCCACCGCACGCCTGCTCGTGTCGGGCAAGCCCGTGCCCGAGGTGCGGGCCGAGCTGCGCCGCATCCCGAACCTGCACAACGTCGGCAACGTCCTGTCGGTCTGGGCCCAGTCCTTCGGCCTCATCGCCCTCGCCTGCTGGATCAGCAACCCGTTCATGTGGGTCGCCACCTTCGTCCTCATGGGCCGGGCCTTCGCCCTCTACGGGATCCTCGGCCATGAGGCCGCCCACCGCCTGCTGTTCTCCAAGAAGTGGGCCAACGACGTCGTGGGTCGCTGGGGCCTGTCGTATCCCGGCTTCGTCCCCTTCGACGTCTACCGACGCAGCCACTTCGCCCACCATCGCGACGAGATGGGCCCCGAGGAGCCGGACGTCAACCTGTACGCCCACTACCCGATCACCCGGGACTCTCTGGGGCGCAAGCTGCGCCGGGACGCCTTCGGGGTCTCCGGGTGGAAGAACTTGAAAGGCCTGTTCCGCGGCCTGCAGTACGAGCGCACGAGGGGTGTCGCCCTGCGCATCCTCGGCACGCAGGTCGTGATCCTGGCCGGCTTCACCGCGGTCGGCCGCCCCGAGCTCTACCCCCTCCTGTGGCTGGCGCCCTGGATGACGGGTTGGCGGGTCATCAACCGGCTCCGGGCCATCGCCGAGCACGGCGGCATGATCCGCTCCAGGGACCGCCGGGAGACCACCCACCACGTCCGCCAGACCTGGCCCGCCCGCTTCTGGATCGTGCCGTTCAACACCGGCTGGCACCTGGCCCACCACGTCGACATGGGGGTGCCGTTCCGCCACCTCCCCCGCTTCCACGACGAGCTGGTCGCCGCGGGCTGGATCGTCCCCGACCTCGAGTACCCCGACTACCGCACCCTGTGGAAGGCCCTCTCCGCCCGCGAGCGCGCCGAGACCTGACTCGGGCTGGAGGACGACAGCGACGCAACCACGGCTGCAGTGACCCGGCTCAGCCGGCTTCGGGAGGGGGTTCGTCGATGGGGCCGCTGGCCCCGGGCACCTGACGGCGCCGCCAGGCCTCCTCCGCCAGGGAGATGACCTCGCGGACGGGAATGCCGGCCCGCTGAGCGGCCCGGGAGGCGTCGTCGTGTTCGACTTTGACCCGACCCGCGCTGACCTTGACCCGGACGGGGTGGCCGGCGACCTCGACCTCGCTCTGCTCCCGGGCCTGGGGCCAGCGCTCGAGCGTCGTGCCCCGCACCCCGAGGCTGCCGGTCGACGCGGTCATGGCCTCCATGACCTGACGCACCAGCGACGGGTCGACGAGGGCGCTGACCTGATGGGCCGGACGTCCCTTCTTCATGAGGATGTTGGTGACCCAAGCGTCGTGGGCCCCGGCGTCGAGCAGGGCGGCCACGGCGTCGGCCACCACCTCGCCCGTGGCGTCGTCGACGTTGGTCTCCAGGAGGACCACGGGCTGGCCCGATGCCCGGCCTTCGACCGCATCCCCCAGCACGACCTGGGTGACGTTGGGGCGGTCGTCCAGCTCGCGGGTGCCGGCCCCGAAGCCACTCGCTCGCACGATCATCGGCGGCAGGTCGCCCCAGCCCACGACGGTGGCGGCCAGGAGGGCGGCCCCTGTGGGTGTCGTCGTCTCGAACGGAACGTCGATGCCGTGGCTGGGCGCCCCCTTGAGCAGCTCGACCACGGCCGGGGCAGGCGAGGGCAGGAGGCCGTGGGCCGCCCGGTGCATCCCGGTGCCCGTGGCCACCGAGCTGGCGAAGACCTGCTCGACCCCGAGGACGTGCAGGGCGGCGCAGGTCCCGACGATGTCGATGATGGCATCGAGGCTGCCCACCTCGTGGAAGTGGACCTGGCTCGGCGGGCGGCGATGGAGCTTGCCCTCCGCCTCGGCCAGGCCGTCGAAGGTGGCCAAGGCCAGCTCCTGGACCCGGTCCGGCAGGCGGGCCTCGACGATCAAGCCGGTGATGTGCGCCGCCGTGCGCACGACCGTCGTCTCCTCGGCATGGACGTGGACCTTGGTGGCGGCGATGCCACAGCGCAGCACGGGCTCAGCCTCGACCGCCCAGCCGCCCACGGGCAGGAGCTCGCAGATGTTGCGGACCTCGTCGAGGTCCGCCCCGGCGTCGACGAGGGCGCCGAAGGCCATGTCACCCGCAATGCCGGAGAAGCAGTGGAACCAGGCGATCGTCACCGGCGGGCGCCGACGCCGAGGAGGCGGACCACGGCGCAGGCCGCGCCGTAGCCGTTGTCGATGCCGACCACGGTCACGCCGGGGGCGCAGGAGGCGAGCATGGCCAGCAGGGCCGTCACCCCCTCGAGCCCGGCGCCGTAGCCCACGCTGGTCGGGACGGCGATGACCGGTGCGGCGGTGAGGCCGGCCACCACGCTGGGCAGAGCCCCTTCCATCCCGGCCACCACGACCAGGGCATGGGCATCGGTCAGGCTGTCCATCGAGGCCAAGAGGCGGTGCAGGCCGGAGACCCCGACATCGGCGACCTCGGTCGGGGCCAGGCCGTGGGCGGTGAGCACGGCGCCGCACTCGCGGGCGACCGGACCGTCCGCCGTTCCCGCCGTCACCAGGGCCACCCGCTCGGGGCGCTCGGCGGCCGCGTCCCACACGATCGTCGCCGGCTGGCCGGGGTGAGTGACGCCGTCGGGCTGGGCCGCGAGGGCGGCGGCGGCCTGGGCGGGCTCCACTCGGGTGAGCACGATCGGGCCGGCGCCACCGTCGGCCCGCAGCGCCGTGACGATGGCGGCACACTCCTCTGGCGACTTGCCCGGGGCGTAGATCGCCTCGGCCATGCCCTGACGCAGGGCCCGGTGGTGGTCGACCTTGGCGAAGCCGAGATCGGTGTACGGGAGGCGCCGAAGACGGCGCACGGCGTCGTCCGGGGCGACCGCGCCGCTCCGCACGCCGGCCAACAACTCTCGGAGGTCGGCTTCCTGCACGTCACTATCCTGCCCGTGTGACCACGCCCGCACCATCAGCGAGTGGCGCGGGGCACCCCCGGGTCGGCTTCCTCGGGCCCCGGGGGACGTTCAGCGAGCAGGCCCTGCTGACCCAGGGCGACCTGGCCAACGCCGAGCTGCTACCTCTCGACGCCATCCCCGACGTGCTGGTGGCGACCACCAGCGGGCGGGTCGATCAGGGCCTGGTCCCCATCGAGAACGCCATCGAAGGCACGGTCAACGTGACGATGGACATGCTGGCCTTCGAGCACGAGCTGCTCATCCAGCGGGAGATCGTGATCCCCGTCCAGATGCACCTACTCGTCCTGCCGGGCACGACACTCGACGAGATCAAGAAGGTGCTCTCCATCCCCGTCGCTACGGCCCAGTGCCGTCGCTTCCTGGCCGGCAACCTGCCCGGCGTGGTCACCGAGGTCGCCGCGTCGACCGCGCAGGCGGCCCAGATCGTCGCCGAGACCGGTGACCCCACGATCGCCGCCATCGCCAACGCCCGGGCGGGCGAACTGCACGTTCTCGACACCCTCGTACCTGACATCGAGGACCACGACGACAACGAGACCAAGTTCGTCATCGTGGCCCCGGCCGGGATCCCCGCCCCCACCGGCCACGACAAGACGACGGTGGTCATCTTCCAGCACGCCAACCGCCCCGGGTCGCTACTGGCCATCCTCCAGGAGTTCGCCGCCCGGGCCATCAGCCTGACCAAGCTGGAGTCCCGCCCCACCAAGGAGGGACTGGGCAGCTACTGCTTCATCATCGACCTCGAGGGCCACGTCGACGAGTCCCTGGTGGCGGACTGCCTGCGGGACATCCACTCCAAGCACGGCACGATCAAGTTCCTCGGCTCCTACCCCGCCGCCGGCGAGACCGGCGAGCGCGTGCGACGCGAGGCCGACGCCAGCTGGGCCGAGGCCGAAGCCTGGATCCAGTCCCTCAAAGACCAGATCCGCCCGTAGCCCACCGGTCGATGATCACGCCGATCTTTGGGCAGACTCCCAGGATGAGCGTGCAGCTGAACCACACCATCGTGGCGGCGAGGGACAAGGAGGCGTCAGCCCGCTTCCTGGTCGAGATGTTCGGCCTGGGCGAGCCGGTGCCCTACGGGCCCTTCCTGGTGGTCGAGGCCGACAACGGCGTGTCCCTCGACTTCATGGACTGGGGCGACCAGGAGATCCCGGGCCAGCACTACGCCTTTCTCGTCAGCGACGAGGTCTTCGACGACGTGTACGCCCGGATCGTCGAGCGCGATCTACCGCACTGGGCCGATCCGCACGGCGAGCACCCGGGTGAGGTCAACCACCGCGACGGCGGCCGCGGCGTGTATTTCAGCGATCCCTCGGGCCACTGGCTCGAAGCGCTCACCGTGCCCTACGGCGGATGGCCGGCGACGGACTGAGCAGGCCGCGTCCTCCATCGTCGCAGAGGGTCACCGGTAGCCTCGCCGGCGGAGGGATGGCAGAGCGGACGATTGCGGCAGCCTTGAAAGCTGCTGGGCCCCTCGTGGGTCCCGCGGGTTCGAATCCCGCTCCCTCCGCTCCCCCCCGATCACCCTGAGCAGTCGCGTTCCGACGAATCGCCCGATGTGGCGTCACGCCTTCTGCCGGAGGCGGTCTTGGCCCGTGACCGGCCGCATGGTCGCGGCCGGACCGCTCACCCCTTCCGAGCGGTCCGGCCCGAATCCGCGTCCACCCGGCCCGGGCCAGCCGTCCCCCGGGCAGGGTGGGCCGGAACCTCCCCTTCGTCAGCCGGTGGGACCCTCGAGCTCGGACCGGTGCCGTTCGGCCCAGAGGGCGGCATGCACCCGGTCACCGACGCCCAGCGCACTGAACACGCTGGTGAGATGGGTCTTCACGGTCTTCTCGGAGATCCCCAGGCGGCGAGCAATGTTCTTGTTGGCCATGCCCTCGCCCACCAACAGCAGGACCTCCCGTTCGCGGGCGGTCAAGGCCACGTCGGGCCGGCGCTCCCGTCGAGCCGCGACCAGGGCCCCGGCCACCTTCGGGTCGAGGGGGGACTCGCCGCGGGCGGCGGCCCGGATCCCGGCCTCCAGCTGATCGGGACCCGTGTCCTTCAGCAGGTAGCCGACGGCCCCAGCGTCCACCGCGTCGATCACGTGACGGCGGTCGGCAAACGTGGTCAGGACGAGCACGGCCGGACCTCCTCCGGTCGCCGTCATCTGCCGGGTCGCCTCGACGCCGTCCATGCCTGGCATCGACAGGTCCATCAGGACGACATCGGGCGCCAACGCCGACGCCTGGGCCATCGCCTCCGCGCCGTCGGCCGCCGTGCCGACGCATTCGATCCCGTCGAACCGACCGACCAGGAGCTCGAGCCCGTCACGCACCACTAGGTGGTCGTCGACGACCAGGACGCGGATCATGTGGGCACCACGAGGCGAACCGTCGTGCCCTCGCCGGGCGCCGATTCGACGGTCAGATCGGACCCGTGCTCCTCCACCAGGTCGGCCAGGAGCCGGAGGCCGACATGGCCGGGGGGCACATCGACCGGATCGAACCCGCGGCCGTCGTCTCGGACGGTGAGCACCGCGGCATCGCCGTCGGGCTCGAAGGAGACCACCACGACCTCGGCTTGAGCGTGCTTGGCCACGTTCTGCAATGCCTCTCGGGCCACGCGGTAGACGACGGCTTCCAGCTCGTCGGGCAAGCGAAGGGCAGGGTCTACTCGCACCGTCACCGCGGCACCGCTGCGGATGGTCGCCGACGCCAGGTCGGAGACTGCCGCCTCCAGGCCGGCGTCGGCCAGGTTGGGGGGGTAGATCTCGACCAGGAGCGATCGGAGGCTGCGAACGCTCCGTCGGGTCTCACCCGCGGCGGCCGTCAGGCGACTCGCTCGTTCGTCCTCGCCGGCTGCCGCGGCCGCATCGGCGAGGGCGGCCAGCGTGTAGGTCACTCCGGCCATGTCCTGGACCACGCCGTCGTGGAGATCGGCCGCGATCCGGCGACGCTCGGCCTCGGAGGAGTCGACGGCCCTCCGGAGCAGCTGCTCGCGCTCCCGTGTGGACTGTTCGAGACGGCGGGCCATCCGCCAGGCCAGCGTCAGCTCGACCGCCATGAGGACGACCAGAGGGACCAGGACGAGGGGAGCCAGGGTGCCCAGGACGTCGCGGGCCCGTGAGTCGATGGTCGACTGGCGTTGGTAGACCTCGAAGAGCAGAGGCTGACCCTCCGGCGTCCGCACCCGGAGATAGACCTCCAGGAGCTCGCCGAAGGCCCGCTGGCCGGCGTTCTCGGGCTTGGACAGGTCGCTCAGCTCGGCCTCGGCCCCGCCGTGGTCGAGGATCTCGAGCTCGTCGGGACCCAGGTCGTACTGTCGGCCGATC
>DATDAH010000225.1:0-4786 GCA_036525535.1 Acidimicrobiales bacterium | reverse complement strand
GCCGTTGTGGCCGATGATGCCGAACATCGAGCCCTCCTCGACCTCGAAGGACACGTTCTTCAGCGCCCAGAAGTCGGTGAACTCGGTGCGCTCGGCCCGCTTGATGGCCTCCTTCAGGTACTCGGACCGGTTGTGGGCCAATCGGAACTTCTTGGACACGTCATCGGCGCGGATCGCCATCTTGCCGTCACTCATCACACGACCTCACTGACATCTTTGGAGTACCGGACGAACACGGCCCAGCCCACCGCAAGGCTCAGGAACGACGCCAACCAGATGGCGGCCCAACGAGCCAGGCTGGGCGCCACACCGAGGTACAGCATCTCCCGAGAGGCCCCCACGAAGTGGGTGAGCGGGTTCAGCAACAGCAGCGTGGTGGCCTTGATCCCGAAGACCTGGGCATCGCCGATGCGCTCCAGCGAGTACAGGATGGGCGTGCAGTAGAAGAGGAGCATCGTCACGATGTTCATCAGGTACGACACGTCCTTGTAGTACGCGTTCGCCAGCGTCAGGACCAGGCCCAGCCCGAGCGAGAAGATGATCATCGGCGGGATCAGCAAGGGCCACAGCACGAAGCTCCACGAGAAGTAGCCCAGCGCGGCCAGCACGATCATGGCGATCAGGCCCTCGAGCATGGTCTGCTTCACCTGGGCGAGGGCATGGGCCATGATCGGCGCCGCCGGTGGGAAGTAGACCTTCTTGAGGAGCGAGCCGGTGGTCGTGAACGTCCCCATCGCCCCGATGGCGACCCGGTTGAAGGCCGACCACATGATGATCCCGCAGAACAGGTAGAGCGGGAAGCTCTGCAGGTCGCCGTACTGGATGCCCGGGATGTTGCGGCCGAACTTGAGGAGCACGCCGAAGACCAACGAGTAGACGCCGATGGTGGCGGCCGGGTTGATCATCGACCAGAGGTTGCCGAAGAGGCTCTCCTTGTACTGGGACTTGAGTTGGCGGTTCGTCAGGTTCTGAACGAGAGCTCGGTAGCCCCACAGCTCGTCGGTGGCGGTCAGCATGTGATGGGGGTCCTCACTGGTAGCCGAAGGTGGACAGGGCGTCGCCGGCGAGGGCCTCGACCTCGTCCAGCGTCGATCGGTCGAACAGTTCGGCGTAGCCGCCGACGCTGTCCCCACCGATGGGTCGGAAGGTGCTGGCGTGCTGGGCCATGCCCTTGTGCTCGGGGTACTGCGAGAAGCGGGCCTCCTCGCTCACCATGGCCGGTTCGAAGGGCACCCGCAGGAAGTCGGCGACGGCCTCGAACACCTCGGTGGGGCGGGCCACGACGTCCTCGTAGCGGACCAGCCGGTAGCGGTCGGGGTGGGCGGCGAGACGCTGGTGCAGGCTCAGGTTCGCGTTCCGCCAGAGGCGGGCGTAGCTCACATCGATTCCGTTCAGCCATCCCAGTCGTGCCATGGAGACCATCACGTCGCGTGGGTCCCGAACCAGGTGTATGGCCCGGATGCGCTCCGTGAAGAACCCGGCCTGTCCAAGGATCTCGCTCTGGGGCAGGTCATTCGGTGATTTGTCGCCGGCCGAGGTGACAGCAGCCGCCTCGGCCAGAGCGTCGTAGAGGCTAGCGACGATGCTGTCGAAGCGGTACGGCGCGTCGGCAACGACTTGCCGCACCCGGTCGGCGGTGAGCCAGCGCCCGAGGGTGGCGTCGAAGCGGTCGGTCGACGCGATGAGGTCACCGAGGAGCCGGCGCCCCAGGTCGGGGTCCTCGACCAGTCGGAAGGCGTGAGCCGCGGGAACCATGAAGTCGGTCTCGTCCGGGACGAGGAGGCCGGTGTGGGCGTTGAGGACCTGGGCCACCAGCGTCGTGCCCGACCGGGGCATCCCGTAGACGACGAACACGGCCTCAGGCCCTCGAAGCCCGGATGGTGAGGAACAGGACGGCCGGGATCCAGCCCCGACGCCTGGCCGTCGCCCGGTCGGCGATCGGCGTCAGCGTCACCGAGTTGGCGGCGCCGAGAACGCCTTCGAGGTCGACCTCACCGGTACTGGTCACGGTGGACCAGGCATCGGGGCCGCCTTTGGCCAGATCCACGAACTCATCGGTCACCAGGAGCTCCGGCGCGAAGCCGGCCCCGGTGATCCGGTCGAGGACATCCATGCCGAACGCCCACCGCGCCGTCCCCGGGGCGGCGGTGACCGCCGCATCCAGGGTGGCCGTGGTCGCGTCGAGCACGGGGATCTGCAACAGGAGCACACCTCCGGACGCCAGGACCCGGTGGAACTGGGCCAGCGCGGCATCGGGGTCCGGGATGGCCTGCAGGTCGTGGGCCGAGACGATCCAGTCGGCCGAAGCATCGGCCATGACCTCGAGGCCGACGAGATGGCCGAGGGGGCCGCCCGGCGGAGCCGGCTCCAGCTCGGTGTAGTCGCACCACCGGGCCATCGCCTTGGCGTAGGTGCCATGCAGGCGAGGGGCGGTCTCGAGGAGGCGGAGGCGACCGGCGTCGACGTCGGGGGCGAGGCCGTGGAGGTGGAACCGCTCCCGGGCGATGCTGCCGCACTGGGGGCAGTCGGCGCTTTCGGCGTGTTGCTGGCCGGTGAAGGCGGTCCCGGTCCACCGGCAGATGTTGCAGGCGGCCAGGGCGATGGTCTCCGCCTCCGACTCGGGGGCCCAGGGGGGTGGGACCTGGAGGGCCCACGCCTGGCTGCGGCGATGGTTCCGTGAGTTGCGCCGCCGCTCGAGCAGGGCTCGACCCCGGCGCCAGCCGAGGATGGCCGCCCGCCGCGGCGAATACCGGGGCGGCACGTAGCCGAAGACGAACAGGCCTTCCCGGGCGGTGTCGGTGACCGCCCGCCGGGTGGCCCGGTCCAGGGCCGGCGCGGGGGGAGCCGTGCGCCGAGGAAGGTCGTGGCGGGTGGCGCCGATCCCGAGCACGGGGGCCACGGTCGCCACCACTCGACCGGGATGGTGCAGGAACTCCTCGACTCGGACCAGGGCGTAGGTGGCGGGGTCACCGCCCCGGCGATCGCGGAACAGGCGGTTGGCCTGATCCCAGCGCCGAGCGATGTCGACGGCCGCGCCGTGAGCGTCCGAGCCGGCGACGACGGCGCGAGCGTCTCTGACCACATGGAGGAGCCGGACGTCGCCCTCGTACAAGCCGACCCGGTTGAGCACCGGGTTGGCCAGCACGGAGAGCATGGTGCCCGCGGATCGCACCCCGGCCGCCCGGGCGACCGCGGCGAAGATCTGGCTCAGGAGCGGGCCGAGGCGCAGCGGCGAGCCGGACACGACCTCGGCCACCTCGTCCACGGTCAGGTGCCGGCCGATCCCGTCGGCAAAGCCCCTGTCGGCCACGATCAGCTCGGTGGCCAGCCGCCGGGCGGCGACGGGCTCGGCGACGCGCTGCAGGAGGAAGGCGAGCGGCACCAGGAGCTCTCCCCGTCCGGCTACGACCAGATCGGGGTGGGCATCGAGGGTGTCGGCGACGAGGCGCGCCTCAGAACCGGGTTGGCCGACGACGAGGAACACGGTTCAGCCGAACTCGTAGCCGTGACGCTCGATGACGAAGCGGTCCCGCTCGGCCACGAGGTCCCGGGTGGCGTCGTCGTAGTACCAGGCCGCCGCATGGTGCTCGGTGCGGTTCTCGCTGCGACCCTCGGCCTGGCCGTGGATCACCTCGCGCTGCTCGGTGGTGAGGTCGTAGCCGGCCGCCACCAGGGAGGCCTCGAGCTCGTCGGCCAGGTGCTCCATGCGGATCATGTCCTGGCAGAGCAGGTTCTCGTCGGCGTAGTCCCGCACCTTGTCCAACGTCTCGAGCTCGGGGTTGTGGCCGCCCAGATGGGGCTCACCCGGCACGACACCGAGCGTGAAGAGGACCAGGTACCGGTACGTCAGCAGCCCCGAGTGCCGGGAGATGGCGCTCTTGCCGTACCCCTCGCCGACGTCGACGAGGTAGTCGGGGTCGTTCAGGAACCGGATCCAGCGCCGGAACGCCTCGCGGTCCTCGGGGTTGCCGTACGCGGTCTTCCACTTCTTCACCCGCCGCCGGGACGCCCGATCGCGCTCCTCGAGGGGAATCGTCTTCTTGTGCAGCGTCCCCCGCAGCGACCGGGCCTGGTCCATGCGGGGCGTGGCCGTCGTCCGTTCGTAGATGCCGCCGGCTCGTCGACTCCCGTAGGCCCACAAGGAGACGTAGTACGACCACGGGCTGCGGATCGAACCCAGGATGCGTCGGGCGGCGATGTCGGGGTCGGCGAGGTCGTCTCGCCGGATGCGGTCGTGCTTGTGACGCTCCTCGGCCCCGACGGTGGCCTGGATCAGGTCGGTGATCCGGGTGCTGCCCGTCTTCTGGAGCTGGAGGTAGATGACGCGTTCGCCGACGAGCATCGCCGCGTCAGGTTAGGGCCGCCCCCGCGCCGCGACGCGGTACTGGCGGAGGGACTGGCCCTCAGGCGCCGACCGGATGGGGCGTGCAGAACTCGTCGTACTCGGCGATGACGATGTCGGCCGGGTCGAGGGAGCAGGCCGGGCACTCGGGATCACGGTTGACCTTGAACGTGCGGAACGACTGCTCGAGGGAGTCGTAGGCCAGCAGGCGGCCGGACAGGTCGTCGCCGATGCCGAGGATGAGCTTGATCGCCTCGAGAGCCTGGATCGAGCCGATGATGCCGGGCAGGACGCCCAGCACGCCGGCTTCGGCGCAGGACGGGGCCAACTCGGCCGGCGGGGGCTCGGGGATCATGCAGCGGTAGCAGGGGCCGTCAAAGGGCTTGAACACCGTGGCCTGGCCCTCGAAGCGGAAGATCGAGCCGTGCACGACCGGCGTGTCGG
>DATDAH010000224.1:0-23124 GCA_036525535.1 Acidimicrobiales bacterium | reverse complement strand
GCTCGTCAGGTCGAGCGTGATGTCCTTCTTCGACAGGTTGGTGGCCTGCCACACCAGCGAGCGCTCGTACCAGTCGGTCCCCAGCTCGGGGAACGACGCCGAGTAGCGGAAGCCGTCGGGGCGCTGGACCGACTCGATCTTGACCACGTCCGCCCCCAGCGAGCCCAGGTACATCGAGAGGTAGGGGGCCGACCAGAAGATGCTGAGGTCCACCACCTTCAGCCCGGCGAACGGCAGGTCGCCCGATCCGGTGTCGTCGGCGTCCTGAGCGGGTGGGACGAGCTCGCCGGGAGTAGGCGGTGGTCCTGGTTGCGCCGGAGTCGCCGACAGCCGGTACGGGGCGACCGGGGCCACCACGTCGGTGCCGGGGAGCTCGGCGTAGAACCCCCGCTGGGCGAACTGGGAGAGGCCGGGCAGGTTGGCCCCGTTGCCGATCGGGGCGGCGGGGATGCGCAGGGCCTGGCAGATGGCCACGATCTCCTCGGCGCCCCGGGCCTCGAGCCACGGACGGGCATCGGCCAGGAAGTCGGCGTAGGCGGTGTCCTCCACCACCTCCCGCTGTCGCTTCTCCCACTCGGGCAGGCCGAGGAGGGCACAGACGTCGAGCCAGTGCTGACCCGTCAGGCAGTTGATGCCGACGTGGCCGTCGGCGCAGGGGACGATCCCGGGGACGACGTAGCGGCGCTCGCCGAACCGCTGGCCCATCTGGTCGAGGGTGAGCTGGAACAGCATCGGGTACGGCAAGGTCCCGATCAGGCAGGCCTGGATCGAGAGGTCGACGACCACCGCCTCGCCCGTCGCCGCCGCGGTCCGGTGGGCGGTCAGAGCTGCCGCCGCGGCGTAGCCCCCGGCGACGTAGGCGGGGGCCCGTCCACCGGTGCGCACCGGGGCGAGGCCCGGGATGCCGTGGTTCGACACCCAGCCCCCCGACGCCTGCACGGTGAGCTCGGTCGCCGGCTGGTCGGCTCGGGGCCCGGCCTGACCGAAGGGCGAGATGCGCACGACGGCGCCGGTCGGGACCAGACCGATGGCCTCCAGGCCGCCAGGGCCGAGGTCCTCGACGACGACGTCGGCGTCCACCGGTTCGTCGAGCAGCGTCTTGCCGGCATCCAGGTAAGCGCCCAGCCCGTCACCCCGCCCCGGCCCGACCTTCCCCACCGACGCTCCGAGGTCGGCGAGCAGCTTCGTGGCGTAGGCCGAAGCGACCCCGCCCCCCAACTCCACGACCGTCAGCCCGTCCAGCGCCCCCACGGGGCTGAGCCTAGGGACGCGCCCTCACCCGGTGATCACGCCGGGGCGTCGAGCCGGATCCGACACGGACGGTCGGCCGTGACCGCCGCCTGGGGATTCGTGTTGTCGTCAGGCTCGACCGCGGTCGGACACGGGCCCGTTTCCGCTCGAGCTCGTAGGTCCGGGCCTGCGCCGGCCGGTGCGGTGACCACCCCGCCCGTCTGCAGCGTCGGCGTGCTCCGGATCTCGGCCCGAACCGCACCGAGCCGGTAGCCCACGAGGGCGGCACCCTCGCCGTCGAGGCGGCGCGCTACGGCGAACACCCAGGAGCCGTCGGACGACCAGGTGACGTCGGCGTAGGGCCCCGCCGTCGAGCCCGGCACCACCTGCACGACGCCGGTGTCGAGATCGACGAGTTGGAAGCCGCCGTTCACTTCGGCGCCATCGCTCACCCACAGCGCCAACATCCGTCCGTCGGGCGAGAACGCGCTGTGGAACGGCAAGCCGGACAGATCGGCGACGACGTCCTCGGCAGCGTCATCCACGACGTCGATCACCCGAAGACGGACACAGCCGTCGCACGGATCGGTGACCGCGAGCTGGTCACCGGCGGCGGCCAGGACGCTCTGAGCCTCGATCCGACGGACCTCGCGCGGTCGTTCGGGATTGAACAGGCGCAGGCCGGGTTCGCCGTCGAGCACGACGGCGTCGGCCACGGCCCGGACCGGATAGGTGCCAGAGGGCAGGCGAACCCGCGAGGTCGTCACGTGGCCGCGGCCGTCGATCTCCCGGACGGCGTCGGGGAAGACATCGTCGCCCGGCGAGCCGTTCTCGACCAACCACAGCCGATCGGGCTGACCCGACGGCAGGAAGGTGTACGACTCGCCCAGGAGCTCCGACCGCCCTTGGAGCGACCACGGCAGGCCGCGGACGCCGCCGTCGCCCGGATAGGCGACCCCGTCGGCGAGGGCGGTCAGGCGGAACAGGAAGTCGCCCGGCACCCCGCCGGTGTCGGAGAAGCGCTGAGCCAGGCCGGTGTCGAGATCCAAGGCGTAGAGGGGGCCGTAGCCCGGGGCCATCACGAGCGTGGTGTCCGTCTCGGCATCGAACAGCGGGGCGGTTCGGGGCGTGGTGGTCGGGGACGCCGGATCGATGGCCGGCGGGGCCGAATCTTCCTGGACCGAACAGGCCACGAGGAGCAGAGCGGCGACGATGCCGAACGCTCGGGTGTGCACGATGGTTGAGACGCCCGCCGGGCCCCGAAGGTTCGCCGGCCGCGGCGGACGTGCCACCATCCAACGGTGGACGCCGACGGGATCATCGAGCACCTCGGCCTCGAGCGCCATCCGGAGGGCGGCTACTTCCGGGAGACCTGGCGCCACGACCCCGGCGACGGCAGTCGGGGTGCGGGGACCGCGGTGTACTTCCTGCTCCGCGAGGGGCAGCGCTCGTACTGGCATCGGGTCGACGCCGACGAGCTGTGGCTCTTCCACCTGGGCGCCCCGGTGACGCTGCGGATCAAGGACGGTGATGGGCCGGTCGCCGTCCACGTCGTCGGTCCCGACCTGGCCGCCGGCCACGAGCCCCAGGTCCTCGTCCCCGCCGGGGCCTGGCAGACCGCCGACGCCCCCGACGGCACCAGCCTCGTGACCTGCACCGTCAGCCCCGCCTTCCAGTTCGACGGCTTCGAGCTCGCCCCACCCGACTGGGAACCCTGACCTTCCGCCACCACGCTCCGGCGGCGCGAAAGGCTGCGAGGCGGAGCGGAGCAGCACCGATCGATCGCTGGATCGGCGGCACCGGCGATTCCTGAGCGCAGCGAAGGAACGCGAATGTGGCATCCTCGCCGACCTTGCAGCTCATCTTCCTGTGCACGGGGAACGCGGCGCGGTCGGTCATGGCCGGGGCCCTGTTCGCCGCTCGGCGGCCGGAGGTCACCGTCATCACGGCCGGGACCCACGTGGTCGACGGCCACCCCGTCAGCTGGCGGACCCGGGACGCGCTGGCCTCGCTCGGCCGCGACGCCCGGTCCCATCGCAGCGCCCAGCTCCGGGCGCTCGACCTGCCCGAGACCGACGTCATCGTGGCCCTGGCCAACGAGCACGTCGAGTGGGTCCGCCGCCAGCACCCCGAGGCCGCCGACCGCACCATCACGCTGCACCGCCTGGTGCGGGACCTCACCCCGCCCGGCGAGCCCCTCCCGGCCCGCCTGAAGCTGCTCCAGCCGGCCACGGTCGACCTGCTGCCCTGGGAGGAGGTCGCCGACCCCGCGGGCGGCGAGCTGCCCGAATACCTGGCCTGCGTCCAGGAGATCGACCACCTGATAGAGCGCTTCGCCGACCTCGCGTAGCCTCACCCCATGGGGGACGAGCAGGCGTTGGCGGGCACGACGGCACTGGTCACCGGCGCGTCGGGGGGCATCGGCGCCGCCCTGGCCGAGGGTCTCGCGGAACAGGGCGCAACGGTCGGTATCTGCGCACGGCGGGAGGACCGACTGACCGAGGTCCTCGAGCGCTGTCGGGCCCACCAGCCCGACTGCCGCTCCTGGGTGGCCGACCTGGCCGACCTCGACGGCGTCGCCGCCTTCGCCGAGCGGGCCGACGACGAGCTGGGCGGCATCGACCTCCTGATCAACAACGCGGGGATGCCCAAGCGCCGGACCGTGGCCGACCTGAGCGTCGCCGAGATCGACGAGGTGATGGCCCTCAACTATTCGTCGCCGATCCGCCTGATCATGACCCTCCTGCCCCGCATGCAGGCCCGGGGCACCGAGGCCCACATCGTCAACATCTCCTCGGTGGCGGCCCGGCTCTGCCCCGCCGGTGAGGCCGCCTACGCCGCCTCCAAGGCCGCGGTCACCGCGTTCAGCGAGTGCCTGGCCGTCGAGGTCTGGGACTCGCCGGTGGCGATCCACGTGGTCAACCCCGGCGTCATCGACACCGAGCTCTTCACCCTCCCCGGCAACGACCCACTGAAGGCCGACATCACGCCGGAGTCGCCCCAGATCGTGGTCGACGCGGTGCTCGACCAGCTGTCGACGGGGACCTTCGAGATCTATGTGCCCGGCTACTTCGAGGACTTCGCCACCGGCAAGGCCACCAACCTGCAGGAGTTCCTGGACGGTTCGGCCGCGTACTGGCGCAGCCTGCAGGACACACCGTGAACGTCGACGGGGCGTCTGTTCTGCTCACCGGCGCCTCCTCCGGAATCGGTGCCGCCCTCGCCCCGATGTTGGCCGAAGCCGGGGCCCGGGTCGCCCTGGTCGCTCGACGGGAGGACCGCCTGCTCGAGGTCCTCGAGCGGTGCCAGCCGCACGCCCCCGGCTCCCAGATCTGGATCTGCGACCTGGACGATCCCGGCGCCGCGGAGGAGTGCGCCCTCGAGGTGGAAGGGGCGTTCGGTGCGGTCGACATCCTGATCAACAACGCCGCCATCCCGAAGCGCCGCCGGGTGACCGACCTCTCTGTGGCCGAGTTCCAGCAGACGATGCGGGTCAACCTGGAGTCCCCCGTGCGCATGACCCTCTCGCTCCTGCCCGGGATGCTGGAGCGGGGCCGGGGCAGCATCGTCAACGTCTCCTCGCTGGGCGGCCGCCTCGGCATCACCCACGAAACGGCCTACTGCGCGGCCAAGTTCGGCTTGTCCGGTTGGAGCGAGGCGATGGCCCTCGACCTCTGGGACACGCCCATCGAGGTCCGCCTGATCCAGCCCGGGCCCATCGACACCGAGATCTGGGACCGGCCCGGCAACGACGCCGCCCTCTACGACGGCCCGCTCGAGCCGCCGTCGGTCGTGGCCGAGGGCATCGTGGCCGCCATCGAGGGCGACGCCTTCGAGCACTACCTGCCCGACCTCAAGGGCGTCGTCGAGTTCAAGACCAGCGACATCGACTCCTTCCTGGCCGGCTCGGCCGAGGCCATGCGCCCGAAGGGGGACCACGGGTGAAAGCGCTGGTCTTCGGGGTCACACCCGAGGACGTCCCCGCCCCGCCGCCCGACGCGCCCCGCCTGCTGCAGAACCTGGCCGCCACGCCGATGGCGCTGCAGGACGTCGACGAGCCGAAGCTGTTCGGGCCGGACTGGACGGTGCTGCGGACGCGCCTGACCGGCATCTGCGGGTCCGACGCCAAGCAGGCGCTGCTCGACTTCGACGCCGAGGCCGGGGACAACCCGATGAGCGCCTTCATCTCGTTCCCGCAGGTCATGGGCCACGAGGTCGTCGGAACCGTCGACCAAGCCGGGCCCGAGGCGGAGCTGGAGCCGGGCCAGAGGGTCGTGTTGAACCCGTGGCTGTCGTGCGCACCCCGGGGCATCTCGCCGGTCTGTCCCGCCTGCGAGGACGGTGCCTACAACCTCTGCTGGAACTTCAACGACGGCCGCATCACCGCCGGCATCCACACCGGCAACTCGTCGGACGCCTCGGGCGGGTTCGCCGACCTCCTGCCCGCCCACAAGCTGATGGCCATCCCGGTGCCCGACGCCATCCCCGACGAGATCGCCGTCCTGGCCGACCCGTTCGCCGTGTCGCTGCACGCCGTCACCCGCAACCCGCCGCCGAAGGGCGGGCGGGTGCTCGTCTACGGCGCCGGCGCGCTGGGGACGACGTCGGGGGCGATCCTGGCCGCCCTCTACCCGTCGGTCGAGGTCGGGGTCGTGGCCCGCTTCCCGCAGCAGGCCGCCCTGGCCGAGAAGCGCGGCCTGAAGGTCTTCGCCCCCGAGCCCCGCCTCGACCTGATCGAAGCCCTGGCCGAGTGGTCCGGCGGCGTGCTGCGCCGGCCCTGGGCCGGGCTGCCCACCTGCCACCCCGGCCGGATCGACGTCATCTACGACACGGTCGGCTCGCCCGAGACCGTCGAGGTCGGGATCCGGGTCCTCCGCGAGCGGGGAACGCTGGTCCAGATGGGCGTCTCGTCGCCGGCCCGCTTCGAGTGGACACCGTGGTACTTCAAGGAGCTGCGCCTGATCGGCTCCAACGCCTTCGGCGTGGAGGAGGTCGACGGTGTCCGGAAGCACGGCATCGCCCACTACCTCGACCTGGTTCAGGACGGCCGCATCGACCTCGACGGGATGCTCACCCACACCTTCCGCCTCGAGCAGTGGCGCGACGCCCTGGCCGCCTGTGCCGACCAGGGGTCCTCGGGGGCGCTCAAGGTCGCGTTCGACTTCCGTGGGTAAGGAGGGGCCATGAGCCCGCCGATCGCCACCAACACCAACGTCGACCTCGACGGCCTGCTCACCTTCATTCGACCCCGGCACCGCATGGTGCTGGTGACGCACCGCCGCGACGGCTCGCCCCAGCTGTCCCCCGTGACGGGCGGAGTGGACGGCGAGGGTCGGATCGTCATCTCCACCTACGCCGAGCGGGCCAAGACGACCAACGCCCGGCGGGACCCGAACGCTTCGGTGCTGGTGCTCTCCGACGAGTGGAACGACGCCTGGGTGCAGGTCGACGGCACGGCTGAGGTGCTCGACGTCCCCGACGCCGTCGAGCCGCTGGTCGAGTACTTCCGGGTCATCGCCGGCGAGCATGACGATTGGGACGAGTACCGGCAGGCCATGGTCCGCCAGGGCAAGTCCCTGCTGCGCATCACCCCGGAGCGCTGGGGCCCTGTCGCCACCGGCGGCTTCCCGCCCGACCGCGCCCCGTAGCGTCACGCCCGTGGAGCTGATCGACCTCGGGCGGAGCGGGTTACGGGTCACCCCCGTCGGGCTGGGCATGGCGTCGATCGGGCGGCCGGCGTACATCAACCTTGGCCACGGAGAAGACATCGGCGCGGATCGCAGCGTGGCCGCGGTTCAGGCACTGGCCGTCGACGTGCTCGACACCGCGTGGGAACAAGGCGTCCGCCACGTCGACGCCGCCCGCTCCTACGGGCGGGCCGAGGAGTTCCTGGCTGCCTGGATGGAGGCCCGGGAGCTCGGCCGGGGCGACCTGACCGTGAGCTCCAAGTGGGGCTACGAGTACACGGCCGACTGGCGGGTCGACCCGCCCAGCGGCCGGCACGAGACCAAGGAGCACTCCGTCGGCCACCTCCGGCACCAGTGGGACGAGAGCCACCGCCTGCTCGGCGACCGGCTGGCGCTCTACCAGGTCCACTCGGCCACCTTCGACAGCGGCGTGCTCGACGACCGGGAGGTCTTCGACGCCCTGGCCGCCATCCGGGAGCGGGACGTGGTCATCGGCATCACGGTCACCGGCGTGGCCCAGCGGGACCTGATCCGCCGGTCGATGGAGATCGAGTACGACGGACGCTTCCTGTTCGAGACCGTCCAGGCGACGTGGAACCTGCTGGAGACGTCGGCCGAGGACGCCCTGGCCGAGGCGGCCTACGAAGGCATCGGCGTGATCGTGAAGGAGGTGCTGGCCAACGGCCGCCTGACGGAGCGCAACCGGCTCGGCGGCGACGCCGACCTGGTCGAAGCCCTGGGCGACGCCGCTGACGCCCTCAAGGTCACGCTGGACGCCGCCGCCATCGCCGCCGCCCTGGCCCAGCCCTGGAGCCATGTCGTGCTCAGCGGAGCGGCCACTCCTGCGCAGCTCAAGTCCAACCTGCAGGCCGTCGGCGCCGAGTGGACCGACCGCCTGGCCAAGCCCTTCGAAAACCTCCGCGAGGACCCGACGGACTACTGGCGCACCCGCTCCTTCCTCCCATGGACCTGATCCCGAACCTGCGGTGCCCGTGAGCCTGCGGCCGACGTTCGTGCACCCGGAGGCGGACCGGTGGGCGGCGCCAGGTGGGGCGTGGGACCTGCCCCCGCTGGATGACGTGCTCGGTCCGTCGGAGGGCGTCGCCGCGACGGCCGGCGGCCTCCACGCGCTCGGGGTGAGCCGGGGCGACGTCGTGGCCTGGCAACGGCCCAACGGGCCCGACGTGGTCGCCCTCTACCGAGCCTGCTGGCGGCTGGGTGCGGTGGCCGCCCCGATCCACCACCAGGCCGGCGACGCCGAGGCGGCTCGCCTCCTGGCCCGGGTCGACCCGACGGTGTTCTTCGCCGCCGACGATCCCCTGCCCGAGGGCCCGCCCGCCGCCCCGATCGGCCGGTCCGCCGACGTCGCCGGCGTGCTGTGGACCGCGGGCTCGGCGGGCGAGCCCAAGGGCGTCCTGCACACCCAGCGCACCCTTGGCTACAAGGCCAACGTCATGGTCGACGTCCACGGGCTGACCGCCGCGGACGTGGTCCTCATGCCAGCGCCCTTGGCCCACATCAGCGGCCTCCTCAACGGCCTGCTCGTCCCGCAGGCCGCCGGCATGCGGGCGGTGTTCATGGCCAAGTGGGATCCGGAGCACGCCGTCGACCTGATCGAAGCCGAGCACATCACGTTCATGGTCGGTCCCCCGACCTTCTTCATCGGCCTGATGGCGGCGGACGGCTTCTCGTCCGAGCGGGTTGCCTCGCTGCGCCTGATCTCCTCGGGCGGCGCCGGCGTCACCCCGGCCTTCGTGGACGAGGCCACGGAACGCCTCGGCGCCGTGGTGAAACGGGCCTACGGCTCGACCGAGGCCCCCACCGTGGCGACGGCCCACGCCGACGACCCGACCGAGCGGGGCCGCGACACCGATGGCCGGGCTACGGGCGAGGTCCAGTTCCGACTCGGCGAGGGCGACGAGCTCCTCGTCAGCGGGCCCGAGCTGTGCGCCGGCTACGACGATCCGGAAGCCACCAAGGCCGCCTTCATCGACGGCTGGTTCCACACCGGCGACCGGGCCACGATCGACGCCGAGGGCTGGATCACCATCACCGGCCGGCTGAAGGACATCATCATCCGCGGGGGCGAGAACGTCTCCGTTGCCGCCGTCGAGGCCACCCTCGAGGCCCACCCGTCGGTCCGCCACGCCGTCGTCGTCGGCGCGCCCGACGACCGCCTCGGCGAGCGGGTCGTCGCCGTGGTGGCGGCCGACGAGGCCTTCGACCTCGCCGACTGCCAGCGGTGGTTCGCCGAGCAGGGCGCCACCAAGTTCACCTGGCCCGAGCGCGTGATCGTGGTCGACCGCATCCCCACTCTCCCCGCGGGCAAGCCCGACCGCGACGCGATCCGGCGGCTGGTCACCGGGCAATAGCGTTCGGCGTCGAGTCAGAGAAGCGGAAGGCCCGCTTCGAGCTTGGCCCGCAGGAGGCGGCCGAGGCGGTCGCGGTGCCAGGTGGCGTCGCCGAAGCTGACGCCGTCGAGCTGGGCCCGCTTCAGGAACAGGTGCAGGTCGTGCTCCCAGGTGAAGCCGATGCCGCCGTGGACCTGGAGGCCCGAGGCCATGACCCGGCGGGAGGCGTCGGAGCACCACGTCTTGGCCGTGGAGGCGGCGACGGAGCGGTCGGGGTCGCCCGCGCCCAGCGCCCACGCGGCGTGGTAGACGGCTGAGCGCATGCCCTCGACGTCGACCAGCATGTCGGCGCAGCGGTGTTTGACGGCCTGGAAGCTGCCGATGGGTCGGCCGAACTGGACCCGTTCCTTGGCGTACTCCACGGCCATGTCGAGCACCCGGGCGGACGCGCCGAGCAGCTCGGCGCTGTGACCGACGGCCCCGAGGTCGAGGTAGCGCTCGACGGCGTCGGCCCCGCCCAGGCGGACGGCAGGCGCGGCGTCGAGCTCGACCCAGCCCAGCGCCCGGGTCCGGTCCATGGCCGGTTCCGCCGCGGGGGAGAGTCCAGCCGCCTCCAGGTCGACCGCGTACAGCTCGTCCCCCGTGCGCACGATCAGCACCCGGGCTGACGGGGCGTGGATGACCGGCTCCGGGCGCCCCGTCACGGTCGACCCGTCGGACGTCACCGGCGAGAAGGCGACGGTCCCGACGGCTTCCCCCGCCACCAGCGGGGCGATCAGGTCGGCCGGGCCGTCACCTGTGACCAGGGCGTCCAGGGCCATCGCCTGCTGCAGCACGGGGGCCGGGGCGACATGGCCACCGACCTCCTCCAGCAGCACCACCAGCTCGACGATCCCCAGCCCCAGGCCGCCCCGATCCTCGGGCACGGCCAACGCCGTCCAGCCCTGCTCGACCATGGCCGACCACAGTCCGTCGTCGATTCCTCCCTCCGCATCGACCACCGCTCGGACCTGCGTCGGAGTCGCCCGGCCGTCGAGCAGGCTGCGGGCGCCGTCGCGCAGGGCGACCTGATCGTCCGAGAGCTCGAAATCCACGTGCGTACCATTGCATCCCCGTGGACCTGACCCCGACGCGCGAGCAGGAGGCCTTCCGGGCGGAGCTCCGTGCATGGTTGGCTGAGCACCCGCCCGACGTCGACCTGCGGGCCCACCACGAGGACCTGGCCCAGGAGGTCTTCGACCTGCGCCAGTGGCAGGCCCGCCTGGCCGAGGGGCGCTGGATCGGGGTGACCTGGCCCGAGGAGTACGGCGGCCGGGGCGCCGGCGCCCTGCACCACTTCATCGTCCAGGAGGAGCTGGCCCGGGCCAGGGCCCCCGAGTTGGTCGGCCGCATCGGCGTCAACCTGGTCGGCCCCACCCTGCTGGCCCACGGCACCTCCGAGCAGAAGGCCCGCTGGCTGCCCCGGATCCTGGCCGCCGACGAGCTGTGGTGCCAGCTCTTCTCCGAGCCCGGGGCGGGCTCCGACCTGGCCGCGGTGTCCACCAAGGCCGAGCGGGTCGACGGAGGCTGGCGCCTGACCGGCCAGAAGGTCTGGACCAGCTACGCCCAGTTCGCCGACTGGGGCCTCTGCCTGGCCCGCTCCGACCCCGACGCCCCCAAGAACCGGGGCATCTCCGCCCTCGCCGTGGACATGCGGGCCGAGGGCGTCGAGGTCCGACCGCTCGTGCAGATCACCGGCGAGGCGGAGTTCAACGAGGTCTTCTTCGACGGCGCCTTCGTCCCCGACGACCGCCTGATCGGTGCCGAGCACGACGGCTGGCGGGTGTCTAGCTCGACCCTCACCCACGAGCGGGGCACCAACCCCCGCCAGTTCGTCATCCACGCCCAGTTGGTCGAGGAGCTGTTTCGTCTCGCCGTCGAGTCCGGGCGCTACGACGACCCCCGCCTGCAGCGGAAGTTGGCCGAGGCCTTCGTCGAGGTCCGCCTCTTCCAGCTCCACAACTGGCGCTCGCTGTCCCGCCTCGCCGCCGGCAAGGAACTGGGCCCCGAGGGCAGCCAGCTCAAGCTCTACTGGAGCGAGATGAGCAAGCGCCTGCACGAGACGGTCATGGCCGTGCTGGGCGACGCCGCCCCGCTGTGGCGAGGGGCCGAGCACAACCCCGGCGACGGCGAGTGGCAGCGGTCGTGGCTCTACTACCACGCCGCCTCGGTGTTCGCCGGGACGAACGAGATCCAGCACAACATCATCGGCGAGCGGGTCCTGGGCCTGCCCCGGGAGCCCCGACCGGCGTGAGCGGGCCACTCGAAGGGCTGCGGATCCTCGACCTCGGGACCCGGATCGCGGCCCCCTTCTGCGCCGGCCTGCTGGGCGAGCAGGGGGCCGAGGTCGTCAAGATCGAACAGCCCGGGGCGGGGGACTTCATGCGCGAGATCCCCCCGTTCGACGAGGGCTACTCGCTGTTCTGGGCCGTCGAGGGGCGGGGCCGCAAGAGCGTGACCCTCGACCTGCGCCAGCCCGACGGCCAGGCCCTGCTCCGTCGCCTGGCCGAGACGGCCGACGTCCTGGTCGAGAACTTCCGCCCGGGGACGCTGGAGAAGTGGAACATCGCCCCCGACGCCCTGTCCGACCGGCTGGTCACCGTGCGCATCAGCAGCTTCGGCCAGGACGGCCCCAACTCGGCCCGGCCCGGCCTGGACCGGGTCGGGATCGGCTTCGGCGGTCTCATGCACCTGACCGGCTACCCGGACCGTCCGCCCGTACGCGTCGGGGTGACCATCTCGGACTACCTGACCGGGATCTTCACCGCCCACGCCGCCACGGCCGCCCTCTACGAGCGGGACGCCAAGGGGACGGGCCGGGGCGCGGTCATCGACGCCGCCCTCTACGGCGCCAGCCTGCGCATCTTGGAGTGGACGCTGCCGGCCTACGACCGCCTTGGCGTGGTCCGGTCGCGCGAGGGCAACCGCCTGGCCAACTCGGCGCCACTCGACAATTATCCGACGGGCGACGGCAAGTACGTCTGCATCGTTGCCGGGAGTGACGCGAACTTCGCCCGCCTCTGCTCGGCCATGGAGCGGCCGGACCTGCCCACCGACGCCCGCTACGACACGCTGGGCAAGCGGGCCGGGCTCAGCGACGAGATCAACGGCGTCGTCGCCGACTGGACCATGACCCTGTCGTCCGACGAGGTGGTCGAGCGCTGCGTGGCCGCCGACGTCCCCGTCGCCACCGCCTTCACCGCCGCCGACCTCTTCGCCGACCCCCACGTCGCCGCCCGGGGTGACCTCGTCACCGTCGACGACCCCGTCGCCGGCCCGATCCGTCAGCAGGCCCCCTACCCCCGCCGGGTCGGCGAGGTCCCCGAAGCCCCCACCGGCGCCCCGACCCTCGGCCAGCACACCACCGAGGTCCTCACCGAGCTCGGCCTCGACGACGCCGAGCTGACCCGCCTCGCCGACGCGGGGATCATCTGATGCTTCCTACCTTGTGCACCAGCCCGCCAGATCTGGCGCCGTGGCGCACAAGGTAGGGAGGACCTGATGGAACCGATCGCGCCGGGGCTGTTCGAGATGGCCGACGACGGGTCCATCACCCTCGTCGGCGGCTTCTCACACGTCTCCGGTCACCACCACTTCCCGCTCGGGCCGGTGTGCCCCTTCACGGGGGCCGACGACGTCGAGTCGGTGGCTCTGCCCCGGGACGGGCGCCTCTGGGCCTGGACGGCCGTGACCCATCCCCCACCCGGCTACGAGGGCCCCGTCCCCTACGGGTTCGGCGTCATCGAGCTGGACGGCGTCGGTCTGCGGGTCGTCAGCCGGTTGACCGAGCCCGACCCGACCCGCCTGCACGAGGGCCAGCGCATGACCCTGGTCACCGACGACGTCGGTGGCGGGGTCGCCACGTGGGCCTTCGCCCCGGTGCCCGAATGAGCATCGAGGTCGGCGTCGGCGGGGTGGGGATGCACCCGTTCGGGCGGTTCGACGACGCCGGGCTGGTCGACCTCGGCGTGACCGCGGTGCAGCAGGCCATGACCGAGGCAGGCATCGGGCCCGGTGGCTTCCAGGCCGCCTACTGCGGCACGGCGTACGGAGGCGTGGCCACCGGGCACCGGGTCCTCGGCGCCCTCGCCCTCACCGGCACCCCGATCATCGACGTGGAGGCCGGGTGCGCCAGCGGCGGTGCCGCCCTCCAACTCGGGGGCCAGGCCATCGCGTCCGGTCGTCATGACACGGTCCTCGTCCTCGGCGTCGAAAAGATGCCCAAGGGGATCATCCGCTCGTCGTTCTTCGCCCCTTGGCAGGAGCAAGCCGGGCTGTCCCCCGCCCCGGCCTACTTCGCCCTGCGGGCCCAGCGCCTGCTGGCCGACACCGGCCTGACCAAGCACGACCTGGCCGCCGTCTGCGTGAAGAACCGGGCCCACGGGGCCGCCAACCCGCTGGCCATGTGGCAGGAGGCGGTGACCGCGGCAGCCGTTCTGGCCAGTCGGGTCGTCTGCGAGCCGCTCCACCTCTGGATGCTGTGCTCGCCCAACGAAGGGGCGGCGGCGGTCGTCTTGCGCCGGGCCCGGGCCGACGACGTCCGGGTCCGAGCCGTCAGCCTCCGCTCGCACCTGCCCGGCGGAGTCCTTTCGGAAGCGACCCCGCTGTCGGGCCTGGTCGACGACACCATCCCCTCGGCCACCACCCTGGCCGCCGACGACGCCTACGCCGCGGCCGGCCTCGGCCCCGAGGACGTCGATGTCGTCGAGTGCCAGGACACCGACGCCGCCCGGGAGCTGCTCTCGTGGCAGGAGCTGCGGCTCTGTGCCCCCGGCGAGCAGGCCCGGATCCTGGCCGACGGCGACGCCACCCTCGGCGGCGCCCGCCCGGTGAACCCCTCGGGCGGGCTCCTCAGCAAGGGCGAGCCGCTCGGGGCCTCCGCGCTCGGCCAGGTCGTCGAGCTGGTCCACCAGCTCCGGGGGGCCGCCGGCGCCCGCCAGGTCGACGGCGCCCAGGTCGGCCTGGCCCACGTCGTCGGCCGCGGCGCCAACGCCTGCGTCACCATCCTCAGCACCTGACCGCGGATGTCGTTCGCCGAGGGCCTGATCGGTGCGCCAGGCTGCGGGGGCCGTGACCGTCGCCGAGCCCGCCGCCCCCACCCTCAAGCGACCGCTCGCGGGCGTGCTGGCGGCGGCGACCGGCGTGGTCCTCTGGGGCTGCCTGGTGCCGCTGGCGAAGGCGGCCGACGACGTGAACGGGATCGTGCTCGGGTTCCACCGCCTGTGGATCGGATCCCTCGCCGTACTCGGCGTGTTCTACGGCACCGGCGGGCGGCTCTCGAAGGCCGGCCTGCGGACGTCGTTGTGGGGCGGGATCCTCTTCGGCCTCGACATCATCTTCTTCTTCTCCGCGCTGAAGCTGACCACGGTCGCGAACGCGACCATCGTCGGGGCGCTGCAGCCCGCCCTGCTGCTCTACGTGGGCGCCCGCTGGTTCGGCGAGCAGGTGAACGGGGCGCTGATCGGCCTCACCGTCGTGGCCATCGGCGGCGCCGGCCTCGTGGCCATCGGCTCGGCGTCGGGCAGCAACGACGAATGGAGCCTGCTCGGCGACGTGTGCGCGCTGCTGGCGCTGGCGTCGTGGACGGGGTACTTCATCGCCTCCAAGCGGGCCCGGGAGACGCTCAGCTCGCTCGAGTACCTGGCGTCCTTCCTCGTGATCGCATCGGTGATGGTCCTGCCCATCGCCCTGATGGCGCCCGGCCCCTTCGACCCCGGGGCCGAGGGCTGGTGGATCGTGATCGTCGTCGCCGTGCTGTCGGGCGGCGTCGGGCACTTCCTCATGAACTTCGCCCACCCCCACATCCCGCTGTACCTGGCCAGTCTGCTGACCCTGGCGGTCCCCGTGATGTCGACGACGGTCGCCCTGATCTTCCTGGACGAGTCGATCAACGCCCTCCAGGTCCTCGGCATGATGGTCGTGCTCACCGCCATCGGCCTCGTCGTCCTCCGCAGCGAGCGGGGCAAGGACGTCGACAGTGCCGTCCTCCTCGAGGCCGAACCTCCCGCCTGACCGTTCCTCTGGGGTCAGTTGGCGGCGACGACCAGGCGGTAGCCGAGGTCGTGGGTGGAGACGTCGAAGAGGTCGCCGTAGCGGCGGTGCCAGGCGCCGGAGCGGAGGTCGGCGTCCAAGCGGGCCAGACCTTCCCGGTAGTGCTCCACCTCGGCCAGGGCGAAGGCGGAGATGGCGGACCGCACCCGGTGGTCGAGGTACAGCGACGGACGGCGCCAGTAGGCGCCGAGGAACCCGTCGGTGCAGTCGTCGGGGATGGGCACGGGGAGGATGACGTCGGCCCCGATCAGCTCGGCGACGTGGTCCACGGGGACGGCCGTGGCCCGCAGGCGGCGGCCCAGTCCGGGCAGGTAGTCCCGCAGGAGCCAGAAGTCGTTCTCCATCACCCGCTGGTCCCAGGTCAGCACGATGCGACGGGACACCGCGACCCGGTTCAGCTCGGCCAGGCCGGCGACCAGCCGCTGCCAGTGGTGGATGGTGAGGATGGCCAGAGCGGCGTCGAAGCAGTCATCGGGGAAGGGCAGGACCTCCGCGGTGGCCTGGATGCACGGCGCCATGGCCGGGGGCCGCTGGGCGATCATCGCCCGGGACGGCTCGACGGCGATCACCTCACGGTCGGCCGGCTCGTAGGACCCGGTGCCGGCGCCAACGTTGATCACCCGCCGACAGTCGCCGAGGGCCTCCTGCAGCCCGGAGGCGATGCGACGGTCGGGTCGGCGCCAGGTGGCGTAGCCGAGGCCGATGACGTCGTAGGCGGCCACGTCCTTGCCCATCCCCGAAGCCAACATGCGACGCAGAGCGTAGGTTCTCGCCACCCTCCGTCCTGAATCCTCCCGTCCACCCGTCAGGCTAGGCGGGGCTGAGGACCTGGTCGGCGAGCTTGGCGCGGTGCCACCCGCCGGAGCCGAGGAGAAGGTCGTCCTGCTTGGCCCGGCGGTAGAAGAGGTGGGCGTCGCAGTCCCAGGTGAAGCCCACGCCGCCGTGGATCTGGATCGACTCGGCGCAGACCTCGTTGGCCGACTCGGAGGCGAAGCCCATGGCCATGGCCACGGCCTCGGCCCGCCGCCCGTCCTCGGTGTCGGAGGTCCACGCCGCGTAGTGGGTGCCGACCCGGGTCAACTCGATGGCGTGGAGCATGTCCACGGCCTTGTGCTTGATGACCTGGAAGGTGGCGATCGGCCGGTCGAACTGGACCCGGACCTTGGCGTACTCGACGGCCAGGTGGTGGGCCTGCTCCATCACCCCCAGCAGGTCACAGCAGAGCGCGACGTTGGCGTCGTCGACGATGCGCCGCCAGAGGGCGGTGTGGTCGCCGTCGGGGCCGACCCGCTCGGCGGCCCGGCCGTCCAGGTCGAGACGGGCCACCCGCCGCGTGTGGTCCCACGTCGGCACGGTCTCGCCCTTCGGCGCCTCCAGGAGGAAGGTGCCGATCCCTTCTTGCGTGCGGGCGGGTACGAGGGCCCAGTCGGCCGACGATCCGTCGAGCACGACCGGCTTCAGCCCGTGCAGCCGCCAGTGCCCGCCCTTGCGCTTGGCCCGGGTGCGGATTCGGTCGACCGGGTCGCCGTGGCCCAGCTCGTCGACGGCGATGGTCCCTCGGGTCGCTCCCGCGGCCAGCGACCGCAGCTGCTCGTCCAGCCCGAGGTGACGGGCGGCGATCGTGGCGAACACGGCCGAGGACAGGTAGGGCCCGGGGAAGGGGACCTGCCCCATCTCCTCGAGCACGACCGCCATGTCGACCAGCCCCATGCCAAGGCCCCCGAGGTCCTCGGGCACCAGCAGGCCGGTCCAGCCCAGCTCCACCAGCTGGTTCCAGACGGTGTCCGAGGTCCCGACCTCGTCCTCCAGCATCGCCCGGACGTAGGCCGAGGGGCTCTCCTTGCCCAGGAAGGCCCGCACGGTCTCCCGCAGGGCGTCCTGGTCGTCGCTGAAGGTGAATTCCATCTGTCCCCTTGACCTGACACCGGCGTCAGGTACGGACAGTAGTGTTCGCCCCCGATGGACTTCGCCTACACGCCAGAGGACGAGGCCTTCCGCACCGAGTTGCGGGAGTGGCTGGACGAGCACCTGCCCAAGTTCCTGGCCGAGTGGAGCGACGAGGACCCCCAGACCGAGGACACCTCCGGTAGCCACGACTACGGCGGACTCCTGCGCTCGATGGAGCGCCGCAAGGCGTGGCAGCGGACCCTGAACGAGGGGCGCTGGGCCGCCATCAACTGGCCCACCGAGTGGGGCGGCCGGGACGCCACGGTGATGCAGAGCGTCATCTACTCCGAGGAGATGGCCAAGGCCCGCACCCCCGGCATCTTCAACGCCAACGGCCTGTGGCAGATCGGGCCCATGATCATCCACTGGGGCACCGACGAGCAGAAGAACACCTGGATCCCGAACATCCTCAACGCCGACGACCACTGGTGTCAGGGGTTCAGCGAGCCCGAGGCCGGCAGCGACTTGGCCAACCTCCGCACGACCGCCGTGCTCGACGGCGACGACTACGTGCTCAACGGCCAGAAAATCTGGATCTCCACGGCCCACATCGCCAAGTGGGGCCTGTTCCTGGTCCGCACCGACCCCGACGCCATCGCCGAGGGCCGCAAGCACGAGGGCATCACCGCTCTCATCGTGGACATGGAGGCCGACGGCATCGAGTGCCGGCCTCTGCGGGACATCACCGGCGAGGAGATGTTCAACGAGGTCTGGTTCACCGACGCCCACGTCAAAGCCGACTACCGCCTTGGCGGCGAAGGCGAGGGCTGGCAGGTGGCCATGGGCACGCTGGGCCGGGAGCGGGTCGGCACCGCCGGCTTGGCCATCACCATGAAGGCCGACCTCGAAGCGATGGTCAACCTGGCCCGGGCCGAGAACCCCGACGCCTTGGAGGATCCCGACCTCCGGGAGCGCATCGCCCGGGCCCACACCCAGATCGAGCTCACCCGCCTCCTCAACTACCGGGCGCTGTCCAAGGTGCTGAAGGGCGAGAAGACCTGGCCCGAGGTCCCGCTCGCCAAGCTGCAGTGGAGCCACTTGGCCCAGACCCTGGCCGAGCTGGCCGTCGACCTGCTCGGCCCCGCCGGGATGCTCGAGAAAGGCGGGCCCGACGCCATCGACAACGGCTCCTGGAACCGGCTGTTCGTGTTCCAGCGCTACACGTCGATCGGCGCCGGCACCACCGAGGTCCAGAAGAACATCCTGGCCGACCGCTCCATCCGGATGCCCAAGAAGTAGGTACGCCCGGACGCCACCCGGGCCTGGATCGAGGGCAGCGGCCACCACCCCCAAGCCGAGGATCCGGCTGGCTGGCTCGACGCCCTCCTCCCGGGGCTGGAGTAGCGCTCAGGCCGCGCGCAGGGCGACGGCGGGCCGCGTCCGTCTCGCCATCAGCGCGGGCACCATCGCCACCAGGACCGCCAGCACCAGCGCGGCCGGCACGACCAACGCGATCGCCACCCACGGGATCACCGCCGTGGCGTCGACGCCGAGGTGACGGGCGAACGCGTTCCACACGACGCGGCCGACGGCGGCGCCGATCGGGACGCCGAGGAGCAGCGACACCCCCGCCACCGCGAACGCGTGCCAGGCCGTGGCCGCCGCCGACTGACGCCGGACGAAGCCGAGGGTCGTGAGGAGCGCGAGGTCCGACCGCCAACGCCGCACCGTGGTCACGAGGGTGTGGACGAGGATGGCGATGGCCAGGACCACGAGGACGGCCGCGAGGGCGACAGGCGTCGACCGAACCCGGTCGTAGTTGCGGATGTCGCCGGGCTGCTGAGGGCCCTGAACACACAACCGCCCGCATTCGGTCATCACCGAGTCGAGGGCCGCCAGGACCTCGCCGTCCGCGGTTGCCGGGTCCGCGTCGGGCCCGTACTCGACGAGGAAGTAGGTGTAGGTCACCAGTCCCGCGGCGGCGTTGGCGGCGGCGGCGGGGTCGTCGTCGTCGCTCGTCGTCTCGAGCGCGTCGGCGGTGACGACCGCCCCGCGCCCCAGGCCCGCGGTGGCGAAGTTGCCGGCGCCGATGGCCGGAAGCACCGCCCGCCCCACCACCTCGAGGCCGATCGTCTCGCCGTCCGACCGCTCGACCACCACCTCGTCGCCGACCGACGCGCCGAGGTCCGCCATCGTGGTCGAGCCCAAGACGACCTCGTCGGGCCCCGCGGCGGCGCGACCCTCCAACAGGCGCGGATAGACATCGCCTTCGACTCGGTCGAGGCCGATCGTCGGGATCTCCTGGGACCTCCCCGAGGCCGACGTGAACGTCAGCTCCCCCGTCGTCCCGCCGCTGAAGGCACGGACGGAGGGAACGGCGCGGAGGTCCTCGAGCGCCTCTTCCGTAGGAATGGCGTCGAAGCCGCCGCCGACCTGCACGTCCCAGTTCCAGCCGAAGAGCGCGGGCGTCTCGACCAGCCGGTCGAGGTTGACGCTGAACGTGAACGCCGCGATCACGGCGGCGACCGCCACGACGGTGCCCACCAACGCCCCGGTGCTGGTCTGGCGGTTTGCGTCGTCCGGCTCCAGGGCCATCTGCACGCCGACGGTCGCGGGCGGGGGTGCACCGACCCGGGCCAGCCCGGCCACGAGGCGCGCCCGTCGCCGTCCCACCACCGTCGTCCGTGACGGGGCCTTCGCCGTCGGGAGGCCGGATCGCACGGCGAACGCGGCCCTGACCAGCAGGAGGACGATGATCGCCGCGAACCCGACGGCGATGACGACCCCGTCCACCGCGACGGCGGTGTCGGGATCGGCCGCTCGGGCGGGACCCGTCAAGGCCAGCGGGGCCAGCGCCACCCCGATGGCCGCAGCCAAGCCGGCGCCGAGGGTCACGCTGACCGCGACCCGCAACAACGCCGTCGCGGTCAGCTGACGCCGGCTGAAGCCCAGGGCCCACAGTGCGCGCCGGTCGGCGGCGTCGGCGGAGAGCTGCCGGGCGTACGCCTGGCCCAGCACCACGAAGCCGGTCAGGCCGACCAGCAGGGCGAAAGCGCCCAGGGCCTGCGCCTGGGGGCGGATCGATCGCTGCACCGTCGCCGTCCGCTCCGATGCCTCCAAGAGCGGGACCGCGTCCTCGGGCACGCCGAAGCCGGCGAGGAGCTCGGCGAAGTGCGCCCGGAAGGCCGGGGCGTCGGCGGCCCCGTTTCGCAGCCGCACCGCGACGAAGGCGAACTCTTCGCCCTCAGCCAGGTGGGCCTGCACCTGCGCCGGTGTGAGGTACACCCGGGGCGCGTCGTCGAGGGGCGCCGTGGGCACCACCTCGTTGGGGTAGAGCGAGATCCCGGTCACGGTGAAGACCTGTCGGCGCCCGTCCTCGACGGCGACGTCCCGGTCCTCGCGGGTCTCGGAGTTCCCTCCGTCGAACCCGTAGAGCGTGAGCGGGTCGCCGGGGACGAGGTCGAGGGCGTCGGCCATGGACCGGTTGACGGTGACCTCGGCCTCCGCCTCGGGATCAGCATCCCTTCCCTCGAGGATCTTCGGGCGGTTGATCGTCCTGCCCACCCGGTCGTCGACGCCGCCGAGGGCGAAGAACTCCAGGCCCTCCTCGGTCGAGAGGAGCTCCTGTGAGGAGATGGGCCCGACGGCCGCGACCTCGGGATAGCTCTCGATGGCCGACACCACGTCGGCGAAGGCCGGGTCGTTGATGCCCGGGGTCCCGATGTTGATGTCCTCGGCGTGGGCGAAGTCGACGTAGCGGGTGTAGGCGGACGCCGTCCGGCGCGCCGCCATCGTGGACGCGAGGACCACACCGCCGATCAGACCGACCAGGACGGCCAGGGCGAGCAGGCTCCGCCACTGGGTGCGCAGGTCACGACGCAGTTGTGCCAGCACCGGACCCACCGCCGAATCGTCCCTCATCCCCGGCCGCGCCGGTAGGGCGAGCGCACCCCTCGCGTGGTCGTGCTTGCACCCCCGGCCGAATCCGCCTCGGGGGACCGGACCCAGCGCCTACCGTCGCCGCTGTGGAGCAGGAGGGCCGGATCACCCGGATCGACCGCGGGCGCGCCCTGGTCGCCGATGGCGAGGTGATGCACTCGGTGGTCGACACCGGCGCCGAGGACCTGACCGTCGGTGACCACATCCGCTTCGACGGCGAGACCCTGCTCGAGCTCCTGCCCCGCACCTCCCTCCTGACCCGCCTCGGCCACGACGGCAATGAGCAGGCGATCGCCGCCAACGTCGACCTCGTCGTGCTCGTGGCCGGCCTCGACCGTCCCGTGAAGGCCGGCCGCCTGCTGCGGGCCACCACCCAGGCCTGGGAGGCGGGGGCCACCCCGTTGATCGTGCTCACCAAGGCCGACCTCGAGGATCCGGCGGCCGCCATCGCCGATCTGGCCTCTCAGGTCGTCGGCGTCGAGGTGATGACCGTCAGCTCGGTCACCGGCGACGGCATCGACGCGCTGCTCGACCGGCTGGCGGGCCGGACCGCGGTGATGCTGGGCGAGTCGGGGGCGGGCAAGTCCAGCCTGGTCAACGCCCTGACCCAGGGGGACGAGCGGGTGGGCGAGGTCCGGGAAGGCGACGCCAAGGGCCGACACACCACCACCTGGCGCCAACTGGTCGACCTGCCCGGAGGCGGGGCGATCATCGACACGCCGGGGGTGCGCTCGCTCGGCCTGTGGACCGACCCCGAGACCGTCGAGGCCAGCTTCACCGACATCGCCGAGCTGGCCGAGCACTGCCGCTTCCGGGACTGCAGCCACGACACCGAGCCGGGCTGCGCGGTCCGGGCCGCCGTGGAGGACGGGAGCCTCTCGGCGGAGCGCTTCGAGCAGTACCACTCGCTCGTCCGGGAGGCCGCTGCCCTCGAGCGCCGCTCGGACCCGGCCGCCCAGAAGCGCTTCGGCAAGCAGTTCGGCAAGATGGCCAAGGAGGCCAACGAAGCCCGGCGGAAGAAGGGTGACACCGGCTGATGCGGGCCGGGATCATCACGCCTGTCGTGACCCTGAACCCGCGGGCCCACGGGACCTGGGAGGAGGCGGCGGGCCTGCCCGAGCTGACCACCCTGGCCGAGGCCGCGGACCGCCTCGGCTACCACCACCTCACCTGCTCCGAGCACGTGGCCGTCCCGGTCGAGGCGGCCCCGCGCCGTGGCTCCCGCTACTGGGATCCGCTGGCCACCCTCGGCTACCTGGCCGCCCGCACCACCCGGATCCGGCTGGCCACCCACGTCCTCGTCCTCGGCTACCACCACCCCCTGGAGATCGCCAAGCGCTACGGCACCCTCGACGTGGTGTCCGGGGGACGCCTGATCCTCGGGGTCGGGGTGGGCTCTCTGGAGGAGGAGTTCGCCCTGCTCGGTGCCCCCTTCGCCGATCGGGGTGACCGCGGCGACGACGCCCTCCGGGCCCTCCGCGCCTCGCTCGGCCGGCGCCAGCCGAGCTACGCCGGCACCCATTACCGCTTCGACGGCTTCGTCGTCGACCCACCCGCCACCCGGACCGATGTCCCCCTGTGGATCGGTGGGCGCAGCTACCGCTCCCTGCGTCGAGCCGTGGAGCTGGCTGACGGCTGGGCCCCGTTCGGCGTGACCCCGGAGCAGATCGGCGCCTGGCTGGCCCGAGCCCGGGACACCCAGGCCTGGGCGGCGCGGGCGCGGCCGTTGGAGGTCGTCCTCTATCCCGACCCGCAGGTCGACCCGGTCGGCGACCCGGAGGGGACCGAGGACCTGATCGGCCGCTACCTCGAAATGGGCGCCACCATGCTCAACCTGCGCTTCCGGGCCCACTCCCTCCAAGACGGCGTCGAACAACTCGAGGCCATGGCCACCCGCCCGGCGTTCACGCCCTCGTCGTGAGCGCGTAGCCGCCCGGCGT
>DATDAH010000223.1:0-3210 GCA_036525535.1 Acidimicrobiales bacterium | reverse complement strand
GCCCGTGCCTTCACCCCGTGGAGCATGTCCCGGGCCATGACGAAGTCGGCGGGGACGACGGCCAGCCAGCCACCGAGGGTCAGCCACCACGGCGACGTGGTCCACCGGGACCGGAACAGGAAGCGGGTGCGGGTGACGCCGTCGACCGGTACGAGCACGAAGGTCCACGTCCAGTCGAGCCGGGCCCGATCGCGCCAGCTCATGGGGAGGTGGCTGGTGGAGTGCAAGACCAGCGATGCCTCAGGCTCGAAGGACTCGACGACCATCCCGCACTCCGCCTCCGGGGGCCCGTCGGGGATGACGTCGCCGACCTCGATGTGCTGGAGCGAAGGCAAGATCCGGTTGGCGCTGGGCCAGTTGGCGGGGAACAGCAACCGGTCGACCCAATGGGCCGTGTACCAGCCCGCCCGGTGCCAGCCCATCTGGACCAGCCACGGCCACACCGCCTCGGGCGGGGCGTCGATCGTGACGGCGTGGTTCGTGACCACCTTCGGGTGGGGGACGATGTCGTCACCGGCCAGGGCCGTGGCCCGTTCGGCGGCGGTGGATCCGTAGGTCCGCCCGAGGTGGATCAGGGCCGTTTCGGCCAGGGCCGCAGCCCCCATCCCGGTGACGACCAACCGGCGAGCCATGGACGCCATCGTCGTCGATCCGACGAAGGGGGGCTCAGGCGGGGCTCAGGTCGAGGGCGAGGACCGTCGCCAGGTCGTCGACGACGGCTTCGGGGACGTCGATGCGGACCTCGCCGTGGGGGTCGCTGTTGAAGAGCTCGTCCAGCACCGAGCAGCGGGTCGTCCACTCGAGCTCCTTGCCCGTCGCCAGGTCGATCACCCGCTCGACCCGCTTCGTCGGTATGCCCCGCACGGTGACCGAGTCGTAGGGGCGCTGGACGCACATCAGGTGCACCCGGTCGCCCTGCCGGGTCGACGGGCCGTACCACTGCCAGGGCTCCAGGCCGGCCTCGACGTCGTGGACGGCCGAGCCGTACCGATCCATCCAGTCGCCCACAGCCGACAGCCGCGACGCCTCGGTCGGGTCGAGGGATCCGTCTGCCCGGGGGCCGACGTTCAGCAGCAGGTTCCCGCCCTTGCCCACGGTCTCGCACAGCGCATGGACCAGGTCCCGCGCCGACTTCCAGTCCTCGTCGTCGGGGACGTAGCCCCAGCTCTCGTTCATGGTCAGGCAGGTCTCCCACCGGCCCTCCGGCGCCGTCGGCGGGACGAACTGCTCCGGCGTCGTGTAGTCCGCGACGGAGGGCAGGCGTTCGTTGAGGAGGATGTCGGGCTGGAGCTCCCGGATCAGGGACTCGAGCTCGGCGGCCTTCCACTCCGTCGCCCCCCGTTCCCACCCGCCGTCGAACCAGAGCACGGCGATCTCGCCGTAGTCCGTCAGCAGCTCCCGGACCTGGCCGAACAGGTCGTCGACGTACCGGGCCCACACCTCAGGCTCGGGCCGGGGGTAGGCGATGAACGGGTAGGGCCGGTCCTCGTCGCGGAAGGCCGGGTAGTCGGGATGGTGCCAGTCCGACAGCGAGAGGTAGAAGCCGACCCGGAGGCCCTCGCTCCGGCAGGCGTCCACGAACTCGGCCACCAGGTCCCGGTCGATCCCCGAATCGCGCACGCCGAGGCTGGTGTGGGCGCTCGGCCAGAGGGCATAGCCGTCGTGGTGGCGAGTGGTGAGCACGGCGTAACGGGCTCCCGCCGCAGCGGCCGCCGTGCACCACTCCCGAGCCGCCCCCGGAGAGGGCGAGAAATCGGCCACTGACGCGTAGTACTCGTCGACGGTGGCTTCACCGCTGTGGGGCAGAACCGGTCCGCCGCCGACCAGGGGCCATGACAGCTCCCGGCCGGCGGCGGACGAGTGGGTCCAGTGCACGAAGAGGCCCAACCCGGCGCCGTGGAACCAGTCCTTCCCTTCGTCCCCCACCACCGGCGACCGTAGCCGCGGAATCGACCTCCGGATTACGCGTAGGGTGACTAGAACGCGTTCCAGTTTTCCGAGGGGGGCCTGGTGTGAAGTTCGCGCTGTTCTACGAGATACCCGTACCCAAGCCGTGGGATCCCGACGACGAGTACCAGGCGTACCAGGACACCATCACACAGGCGGTGGCGGGGGAGAAGGCCGGCTTCCACGCCTTCTGGACCGTCGAGCACCACTTCCTCGACGAGTACTCCCACTGCTCCAACCCCGAGGTGCTCTACGGCGCCATCGCCGCCCGCACCGAGACGATGCGTCTCGGGTACGGCGTGCGCCTCATGCCCAAGCCCTACAACCATCCGGTGCGCACGGCCGAGTCCGTCGCCGTCCTCGACCTCATCTCGAACGGGCGGGTCGACTTCGGCACTGGTCGCTCGTCGACCCGGGCCGAGCTGGAGGGCTTCGACGTCGACGTCGAGACCGCCCGCGAGCAGTGGGCGGAGGCCATCGGCCACGTGGTCGGGTGCTGGACCCACGAGGACTACGAGTTCACCGGCAAGCACTGGTCCATGCCCAAGCGCAACGTCCACCCCAAGCCCCGCCAGAAGCCGCACCCGCCGATCTTCGGCGCCACCAGCAGCGAATCGGGCCACTACGAGGTCGGCAAGGCCGGCATCGGCCTCTGCTCCTTCACCGTGGGCGTGCCGCCGGAGGAGCTGATGCCCCGCATCGAGAACTACCGTCGGGGTCAGGCGGATTGTGACGAGCCGCTTGGTGCCTTCCGCAACGAGCAGGTGGCCACGTTCACGATGGTCCTCTGCGCCCCGACGAACGACCAGGCCGACGCCGCCGCCCGCGAGTCGTTCGAGTGGTACCCGGCGGCCGGCGCTCGTCTCATCGGATCCGTCGCCGAGTGGCTGGAGGAGAAGGAGCAGGCCCTCGGCACCTACGACTACGCCGGAGCGGCCAAAAAGCTGGACGACGACGGGATGCTCGACCTGCTCACCTACGAGTTCGTCAGAGACTCGGGCTCCGCCGTGGTCGGCGACCCCGAGCGTTGCGTGGAGATGGCCAAGCGCTACGAGGCGGTGGGCGTCGACCTCCTGCTCTGCCTGGTCAACCCCTACAAGATCTCCCACGAACAGGTCATGCAGACGATCGAGCTCATGGGTGAGCACGTCATCCCGCAGTTCAACGGTGAAAAAGGTTCGGCCTGATCGTGAGTCACGGTCGGCTCGCCTCGCTGCGCTCGGCGAGCTCATCTCTGTGCTCGCTGGCCTCGCCTGACGGCTC
>DATDAH010000222.1:0-3711 GCA_036525535.1 Acidimicrobiales bacterium | reverse complement strand
GGACCTCGCAGAGCTTCTCGTAGCCCCGGTGCATGTAGCCGGCGATCGGCTCGGCCTCGACCACCTGCTCGCCGTCGAGGCGGACCACGATGCGCAGCGTGCCGTGGGTGGCAGGGTGCTGGGGACCCATGTTGAGGGTCATGCCGCCGGTCTCGAGCTCGACGTTGACCCGGGCGTCGGCGGCCTGGCTGGCCACGTAGGCCCGCTGCTGGGAATCGGCGACGGTCATTCGTCCGCCTCGTCCTCGGCGGTGTCCTCGGCCGTTTCGTCCTCGCCGGGCATGGGCTCGACGTCGACGATGCCGGGCCAGGGCTTCACGCGTCGGGACAGCAGGGGGAAGTCCTTGCGCAGCGGGTGGCCCTCGAACTCGCCCGGCAGGTAGAGGTGGGTCAGGTTGGGATGGCCCTCGAAGACGATGCCGAACATCTCCCACGCCTCGCGCTCGTGCCAGCCCGCCCCGGCGAAGATGGGCACCCAGGTGGGGGCCGTCAGCGCGGTGGGATCGTCGCCCAGGTCGGCCTTCAGCACCAGGCCGAGGCCTTCCACCGGGTTGTGGAGCCGAGCCAGGAGCTGGAAGCGGGTGTCGCCACCGGCGTAGCCGGTGACCTGTTCGTCGGGCGCCTTCTCGGTGGCGCCGTGGACCTCCAGGTCCTCCTGGCTGTCCATGTCCCGCCCGAACGGCGAGGGCATCCAGTCGATGGCGGACAGGAATTCGAAGAAGCGGAGGCCGAGACGGTCCCGGGCGTGGGCCCCCGCCGTCACCCAGGCGGCGAGGCTGACCCGGGCCCAGACCTCGCGGCCGGGATCGATGTGGGTGGCCAGCAGGGCGTCGCCCAGGCCCTCGGCCAGTGCGGCCACCAGGGCCTCGCGCCGCTCGTCGACCTCGACCGCGTCCTCGGGCTCGGGGGTCGCCTCGTCGCTGGTCGCTTCGTCGGCCACCGAACCGCCGTCAGTTGACGACAAGCGGCTCTCCCTTCCAGCGCTCGGCCGGGTCCTCGTCGAGGATCTGGGCCTGCAACAGGCCGATCGCCTCGAGCAGGGCCTCGGGCCGGGGCGGGCAGCCCGGGATGTACACGTCGACCGGGATGATCTGGTCGAGGCCCTTGGTCACCGAGTAGGAGTCCCAGTAGGGCCCGCCGCAGTTGGTGCAGGAGCCCATCGAGATCACGTACTTGGGGTCGGGCATCTGCTCGTAGAGGCGCCGGACCGAGGGGGCCATCTTGTCGGTGATGGTGCCGGAGACGACGATGAGGTCGGCCTGGCGGGGGCTGGCCGGGAAGGGGATGACCCCCAGGCGCATCATGTCGTAGCGGGGGGAGGCCAGGGCCGCGCCCATCTCGATGCCGCAGCAGGCCAGGCCCCACTGGTACATCCAGAGCGAGTACTTCCGGGAGATGTTCAGCAGCTTGGTCAGCGGCTTCGGCATCTTGCCGCTCTCGACTAGACCCACTTGAGGACTCCCTTGCGCCAGGCGTAGAGCAGCCCGAGGGCCAGGATCACGATGAATATGCCCATCTCGACGAGACCGAAGACGTCGTAGACCTCGAGGCGCACGGCCCACGGGAAGATGTAGAGGGCCTCCACGTCGAACATGACGAACAGCAGGGCGAAGAAGTAGTAGCGGATCTGGCTCTGGGACCACTCGGTGCCGACCGGGTCCACGCCGCTCTCGTAGGTGAGGTACTTCCCGGTCTGGGGCCGGGTGGGGCGCAGGAAGCTGCCGGCGCCGAGCGCCACGACCACCATCGCTATGGCGGCCGCGCCGAAAATGGCCACCGTGAGGTAGCTGCGGAGGAAGTCCGACATCGCGTGCGCAGGTTAGTGATCGCCCTCACGAGCGGCCAAGAACGGCTCCGCCAATGGCCTGTTGCAGCGCGGCCCAGGCCCGGCGGGCGATCAGCTGGACGCCGGTCTCGTTGGTGTGGACGGTGTCCCAGAAGAGCGGGTCCGGGTAGCCGTCGAGGCTGTCGGCCAGGTCGACCACCTCGGGCGGGAAGTCACTCCGGAGGCCGTCGATGACCGGGACCCAGGCCGGGTTGCGGTTGGCAGCCCGTTCGAGGAGGTGGGCCTCCCCCTCGACCGCCCCCTTCGAGTAGAGGGTGGGCTGGAACCAGAACTGGACGTCCACGCCGTAGCCCTCGCCCAGGGCCGACGCCAGGTCGCGGCCCCGGCGGAGCAGGTCGTCGGTGGCCCCCTCGACGACATCGGCGTCCACGTCAGCGGGCACGGCCGACGCCTCGGCGTCGGTGAGGCGGACGTCGGGGTCGTCACCGTCGAAGCGGTCACGCAGCCGGCGATAGAGGTTCACGGTGGCGCTGTGGTCCGCCCACCAGTCCCGCACGTCGGCGCCGGTCGTCGGGTCCTGACCAGGCGGCGGGGCCTCCAGCTGGGCCTGTTGGACCCGGGCCAGCACGTGGCTGGGCTCGGTCACGGGGCCGTCCACGAACTGCATGGAGAGGTCGTTGTAGCCGTCGTAGAAGACGGCCAGGTCGGGGGCCTCCCGCTCGGTCAGCAGGCGGCTGAACAGCGACACCGCCTGCCAGTTGACGTAGGCGGGGGTGCCGAAGTTGTGGGCCTCCAGGGCCACGCCGTCGGCCTCGGCCAGGCGGACCAGCTCGGAGGGCAGGGTGTGGTTGTCCCGCTGGCCGAAGCCGTACATGGCCGAGCCGCCGAAGAACCAGACCACGACCGGGTCGCCCGGGGCCGTCGTCGTGCGGCTGATGCGCTCGCCTTCCACGATGTTCAGGTAGCGACCGTCGGTGTCCTCGAGGCGCCAGCCCAGCAGCGCGTCGTACTGGCCCGACTCGGCCGCGAACTGCTCGGTGAAGAGGCGGGGCACGTAGTCGAGCCCGGCCAGGGCCGGGATGGCACTCGGTCCGCCGCCCTCGGCGACCGGTGGTGGGGCGCCTTCGGTGGGCGGGTCGACCAGGACGGTGCCGATGGCCAGGTCGGCGAGGACCAGGAGGGTGACCACGCCCACCGCCCAGGCCACCCGACCCGACCGGCGGCCGCCGAGGAGGTCCTGTTCGCTGGCGTAGGTGCGGGCCGGTAGTCGACGCTCGCCCCAGCCCCACCGCTCGAGCCAGGTGGTGCCTGGGTGGGCGACGCCCGTGGCCAGTGTGTCCCGCCGGAACAGGCGGCTGAGCAGGCCCACCGGCAGGAACACGAGGACGAAGACGATGGTGAGGATCACCGCGCTGAGGGCCCGCCCGACCCAATGGCTGATCCCCCCGAGGATCCGCTCGATCGTCCGACCCGCCGGCGGCCACACCAGGCCGACCGTGGTCAGGGTGATCGCGGCGAGGGCCACGAGCACCCCGAGCCAGGGTTCGAACAGCCACCCCAGCACGAAGGCCAGTACGAGGGCGGGGACGGCCCGCCCGAGGAGCCGGCGGACGCGGCCGTCGGAGGCCTCGGCCCGGCTGTCGGGGGCGGGGGGCCAGACCGCGGTGGCGCCCGGGTCGATCTCGGTGCTCACCAGCTCAGAACAGCGTGTAGAGCGTGTAGGGGGCGGCGGCCTGGCCGACGACGATCAGGCCGATGACCACGACCAGCAGGCCCATGACGGGTACCAGCCACCAGGCCCGGTTGTGCACGGCGTAGCCGACGACGTCCCGGGTCAGGCGACCGGCGTTGCGGAGGAAGATCACGGGTGGGCGGCCATCAGTCGAGGGTGAACTCGAGGGTCCATTCGGCCCCTTCGGTCCACTC
>DATDAH010000221.1:0-5517 GCA_036525535.1 Acidimicrobiales bacterium | reverse complement strand
GCGACGGCGGCACCTTCTGGACCTGGCGGGACACGATGTACGACCTGGCCGCCCGCCTGGACCCCGACAAGTACTTGGCGCTGGCCACCGCCACCTTCGCCGAGATGGCCCTGGCCGGGTTCACCTGCGTCGGCGAGTTCCACTACCTCCACCACGGCCCCGATGGCCGCTCGTACGCCGACCCCAACGAGATGGGCGAGACGATCCGGGCCGCCGCCGAGGCCGCCGGCCTCCGCCTGACCCTCCTCGACACCTGCTACCTCCACGCCGGCCCCCTCAGCCCCGTTCTGGACCCGGGGCAGCGGCGGTTCAGCGACGGGGACGCGGCGGCGTGGGCGGCGCGGGTCGGCGAGCTGCGGGCGACCGAGACCTGCCGGATCGGGGCGGCCATCCACTCGGTGCGGGCGGTCGACCCGGTGTCCATCGAGGTGGTCGCGGCGTGGGCCGACGGCGCCGCCGCTCCCCTGCACGCCCACCTCGGCGAGCAGCCGGCCGAGAACGAGCAGTGCCGCGCCGCCTACGGCCTCAACCCGACCCGGGTCCTGGCCCACCACGGCGCCCTGGGCGATCGGTTCACCGCCGTGCACGCCACCCACCTGAGCGACCAGGACCTGGCCGTCCTGGCCGGCACCGGCTCGGGGTGCTGCATCTGCCCCACCACCGAACGGGACCTGGCCGACGGGATCGGGCCGACGGCCGCCCTCCGGGACCGGGGCGCGCCGCTCTGCATCGGCACCGACTCCCACGCCGTCATCGACCCCTTCGAGGAGGCCCGGGCCGTCGAGTTGGACGAGCGCCTGGCCTCGGGCCAACGGGGCACCCACCCGCCTGCCAGCCTGCTGGCCATGGCCACGACCGAGGGCTACCGCCGCCTGGGCTGGCCCGAAGGCGGCCGGATCGAGGTCGGGGCACTGGCCGACCTCACCACCGTCGCCCTCGACAGCCCTCGGCTGGCCGGCACCCCACCCGACCAGGTCGTTGCCGGCGTCGTGTTCGGCGCGACGGCAGCCGACGTGCAGCACGTGGTCATCGGTGGCCGCACGGTCGTCAGCGACGGCCGCCACCTCCTCGTCGACGTCGCCGGGGAACTGGAGCGCTCGATCGAGGCCGTGTGGGCATGACCGCCAGCCGCCCCCGACGGCCTGTTCTGGCCTCCGATTCACCGCCCAGGGGCGGTAGATCAGAGGCCAGAACGGGGGGGTCGACATGACGGCGACGGTGGTCGAGGGGATCGGGCGGCTGATCACCAACGATGCCGATCTCGGGCTTGGACTGACGGGCGAGTTGCGGGATGCGTGGCTGGTCATGGGCGACGGGGTCGTCGTCGCCACGGGCGAAGGCACGGCGCCCGCCGCGGACGAGCGGATCGACGCCGCGGGACGATGCGTGCTGCCCGGGTTCGTGGACAGCCACAGCCACCTGGTGTTCGCCGGCGACCGGGCGGACGAGTTCGCGGCTCGCATGGCAGGCCGGCCGTACTCGGCTGGCGGCATCCGGACCACCGTTCAGGCCACCCGGGCGGCATCGGACGACGACCTCCTGGTCGGCGCCCGCCGCCTGCGGGATGAAGCGGCCCGCTCGGGCAGCACCACGATCGAGATCAAGTCGGGCTACGGCCTGACGCCGACCGACGAGGCCCGGTGTCTGCATGTCGCCAGCCGGCTGACGAGCGAGACGACCTTCCTCGGGGCCCACGTCGTCCCGCCCGAGTTCGAGGGTCGGGCCGACGACTACGTGGCCGAGGTGTGCGGACCCATGCTGGCCGCCTGCGCCCCGCACGCCCGCTGGGTCGACGCCTTCTGCGAGGAAGGCGCCTTCGACGCCGACCAGAGCCGGACCGTGCTGGAGGCGGGTCGGGCCGCCGGGCTCGGCCTCCGCCTCCACGCGAACCAGCTCGGCGCCGGCCCGGGTGTGCAGCTCGCCGTCGAGCTGGGCTGTGCGTCGGCCGACCACTGCACCCATCTGAGCGACGCCGACGTGGAGGCACTCGCCGGTGGCCCAACGGTGGCCACCTTCCTGCCGGCCACGGACTTCTCCACCCGCCAGCCCTACCCCGACGCCCGCCGGGTGCTCGACGCCGGCGCCACCGTGGCCCTGGCCGTCAACTGCAACCCCGGCTCCAGCCACACGACGTCGATGCCGTTCGTGCTCGCCCTCGCCGTCCGTGACCTGCACATGACCATCGACGAGGCCATCTGGTCGGCCACGGCCGGCGGCGCGGCAGCCCTGCAACGCGACGACATCGGCCGCTTGGCGCCCGGCCGTAAGGCGGATCTGGTCCTGCTCGACGCCCCCTCCCCCATCCACCTCGTCTACCGCCCGGGCGTCCCTCAGGTCGCCATGACTGTCCGGGCCGGCGAGACGGTGTGGTCGACGCCGGGCTGGTCATCGGCGTGGCCGGCGTGCTCACCGCCGTCATCGCCCTGACCTGACGACCTCAGCTGAGCGTCAGGCCGGGTCCGGACGGGGCCAGGGGCCGCTCGGGGGCAGCTCGGGATGGTCGGCCCGCACCCGGGCCGCCAGCTCGGTGACCACGTCAGCCAGCTCGGCGGTCAGCGGGTGGCCGGGGATGCGCTCCTCGAAGATGTCGACCAGCGTGGCGTAGTACCAGAGCTGGCCGTCGGGGCGCTGCTCGTTGAACCGGGACCAGACCTCGTCGCCCACCTCCCGGTGGTTCTCCAGGATGGTGCGGGCGTTCTGGACCTTGTCGGCCACCGATACCTCGAGGGAGCGGGTCGGCTCGCCGGCCAGCCCGTCCAGGTAGGCCTGCTTGCGCTCCAGCCACGGGGCCTTGTCCTCGACGCCGGTCGTGTCGACCAGGCTGTCGGAGAGATGGTCGACGATCTCGGCCACATCGGGTCCGAACTCGTCCCGGATCCGGTCGAGCATCGCTTCGCCGCCGTGGTCCTCGGCCGCATCGTGGAGGTAGGCGGCGGCGATCTGCACGTCGTCGCCGCCCGTCTGCTCGACCAGCCGGGCCACCGGTTCGAGGTGACCGTCGAAGTAGGGCGTGTCGGTGCCCTTCCTGAGGTCGCCCTGGTGGGCCTCGGCCGCGAACGCCCGGGCTCGCGGCACCAAGTCGTCAGTCACCGACCGACGACCCGCAGGATCAGGAAGGGCGTCAGGCGGCGACGGGCTCGCCGGCGCCGTTGCGGACCTCGGTGGCCCACGCCTCGAGCTCCAGCTCGGCGGCACGGCGGCGGTAGGTCTTGGCCAACAGCTCGGGCAGGCCGTCGGCCTGGGCCCGGAGGGAGTGGGCCCGCTCGTTGAGCACGTTGACGTGATGGATGACTTCGGGGGGAAGGGCGATCTTCATTTCGACTCCTTGGCGGTCCGTGGTGTCAACGTCGGCCGTCCTCTGCATGTTCCGAGGTCTACCCGGAAATCTCTCGGAACAATCCCGCGCCGTGGCGGCCACTACCGTCGACGCCACGTGATGACCAGCCGTCAGCGCTGAGGGGCACCGGGCTTGGAGATCAGCGGGTACACGAACCTGGAGGAGATCGGCCGGGGCGGGTACGCGGTCGTCTACCGGGCCCACCAGGCTCAGTTCGGGCGGCAGGTGGCCATCAAGGTCCTCACCAACCCCGGTTTCGGGGAGACCGACCGGGCCCGCTTCGAGCGGGAGGCGCTGGCCATGGGCCGGCTCTCCTGGCACCCCAACATCGTCGTCGTCCACGAAACGGGCACGACCGACGCGGGCCTGCCCTACCTGGTCGAGGAGTTCGTCGAAGGTGGCTCCCTGGGCGACACGCTCCGGACCTCGGGGCCGCTCGACCCCGCCGCCGCCGTGGCCGACGTCATCCAGCTCTGCGCCGCCGTGCAGACCGCCCACGAGGCCGACCTCCTGCACCGCGACATCAAGCCCGACAACGCCCTGGTCGACGCCTTCGGGCGCATCAAGCTGGCCGACTTCGGCATCGCCGCCGTCACCGGCAGCACCCTCACCGCCACCGGCATGGTCACCGCCACCATCGCCCACGCCGCCCCCGAGGTCCTCAACGGCGGGCGGGCCACCTTCCCCTCCGACGTCTACTCCCTCGGCTCCACCCTCTACGAGCTGCTGGCCGGGATGCCCGCCTTCGTGCGGGACACCGACGAGTCGATCGTGCCCCTCGTCCTGCGGGTCACCGCCGACACCGTCCCCGACCTGCGGGCGCAGGGTGTCCCCGCCCCGATCGCCGAGGCCGTGGAGTCGGCCATGGCCAAGGACCCCGCCGACCGGCCGCCCACCGCCCTGGCCTTCGGCCGGGAGCTGCAGGCCGCCCAGCAGGTCCTCGGCCTCAAGGTCACCGAGCTCGCCGTCCGGGGCGGCGCCGCGCCCCCGCCCCGCCACGACGAGACCGTCATGGGCGCCGTGGCGGCCGTGCCCAGCGCCCCCGCCGCCCCGGAACCGGCCGTCGCTCCTCCCCCGGCGCCCGTCGCCTCCGCTCCGGCCGCGGCCGTCACCTCCCAGGAGCCGGTCGCAGTCGAGATGGCCGCGCCCACCGGGACCGTCGCCGTGCCCATCGCCGACACCCCGGCCCCGGGCCAGGCCGCCGCGGCCCGGGCGAAGGGACCGAGCGGTCCGACGCCGGCGGAGAAGGCGAAGAAGTCCCGCCTGCCGCTGGTGCTCGCCGTGCTCGTGGTCATCGGCCTGGGGGCCGCGGCGTTCTTCCTGCTGGGCCAGGGCGACGACGGGGGCGGCAGCGAAGACGCCGGCGGAGACGGTGGGAGCAACGCCGGGGCCAACGCCGAGGAGCATGGCACCGAGGCCACCGCGGCCGAGATCCCCACCGGCGCCCGACCGTTCCGCCTGGCCACGACCGACGACGCGGTTTGGGCGACCGACTCCCGGGCCACGACCGTCGACCGCATCGAACCCGCGACCAACGCCGTCATCGAGAGCATCGAGCTCGGGGGTGAGCCGGCCGGCATCGACGCCAACTCGGCGGGCGTCTGGGTGTCGGACTTCGACAACGGCACGGTCGACCGCATCGACCCGTCGAACAACCAGGTCATGGCCTCCGTCGCCGTGGGCGAGGGGCCCCGCAACGTCTCGGCCACCGAGTCCGCGGTCTGGGTGGCCAACATCGACGACAACACCGTGTCCCACATCGACGTCGCCACCGAGACCGAGCTGGCCGACATCCCGGTCGGACTCGGGCCCCGGGGGATCGTGGCCACCGACACCGACGTCTGGGTCACCAACGTCAACGAGGGAACGGTGATGCGCATCGACGCCGTCGACGACGTGGTCGTCGAGACCATCGAAACGGGGGGCGAGCCCGGCGGTGTCGTACTGACCGCCGACGCCGTGTGGGTCACCGACGCCTCCAGCGACCAGGTCATCCAGATCGATCCCGCCACCAACACGGTGGTGGGCCAGATCCCGGTCGGCACCGACCCCGGGGGCATGGCGTCCACCGGCGACACCGTCTACGTGTCGAACTCCGGGGACGACACGGTCTTCGCCATCGACGCCGCCACCGCGGCGGTCACCGACTCGTTCGAGACCGGACGCAAGCCCGGCGGCCT
>DATDAH010000220.1:0-12845 GCA_036525535.1 Acidimicrobiales bacterium | reverse complement strand
GGCATCTGGGAGGTGCGGCGCAGCCCCCGCCACCATGTCCACTCCAAGGTCATGTGCTGGGTCACCGTCGACCGGGCCCTCCGGGTGGCCGACGACTTCGTCGACGGAGACCACCGGGACTGGGAGCTCCTGCGCGACAAGATCCGAGATGACGTCCTCGAGCGGGGCTGGAAGGACGACGTCGGGGCCTTCACCGCGGCCTACGACGGCACGGACGTCGATGCCTCCGTCCTCGCCGTCGGGCTCTACGGACTGGTCGATTCGGGCGACGACCGCTACCTCCGCACCGTCGACACGGTCGAGCGCGAGCTGCGCGAGGGCTCGACGGTGTTCCGCTACCGCGGGGACGACGGCCTGCCCGGCGCCGAGGGCGGGTTCCACCTCATGACCGCGTGGCTGGTCGACGCCTACCTGGCGACCGGCCGGGAGGCCGACGCTCGCGAGCTGTTCGGCGGCCTCGCCGCCGCCGTCGGCCAGACCGGCCTGCTCTCCGAGGAGATCGACCCCATCACGGGCCGCTCGCTCGGCAACCACCCGCAGGCCTACAGCCACCTCGGCCTGATCCACAACGCCCTCAACCTTGCTGCGTACGCCCGCGACGGCCGGCCTCCGGCCGACCCGGAGGCGTGAGCGTGCTGGATGTAGGATCCTGTCAGGCGGACAATCGGAATCGGAGCACCTCGTGAAGAACCCCATGCGCGCGTTCCTGCTGTCCCTCGTCGCGATCCTCGGGCTGCTCCCCGTCACCGCCGTGCAGGCGGACCCGCTGCCGCCGCGGCCGGGGCACGGCGACATCGAGGTGGTCGGCGGCCAAGACGCCGACCCGGGTGAGGACCCGTGGATGGCCGCCCTGGTCGTCGACCCGCGCTTCTCCCCCAACCCGTTCGCCGGCCTGATCTGCGGGGCGTCGTTCATCTCCCCGGACACGCTGGTCACCGCGGCTCACTGCGTCCGCGACTTCCCCGTCCAGTTCCTCGACATCGTCGCGGGAAGCAACAACCTGGTCCCCGCTGAGCTCGAGCGTCTCGACATCCGCAACGTCCGGATCCATCCGCTGAACGACCCCTTCACCGCGCTGTACGACGTCGCCGCCATCCAGCTCGTCCATCCGCCGTCCTTCCCCGTGACCCCCATCGACCTGGTCACGCCGGCTGACGCCGCCCTCTGGGAGCCGGGCGACATGGCTCGCTTCACCGGCTGGGGCGCGGACGAGACCGGTCAGCCGATCAGCCGCCTGCAGGAGGCCGAGTCGCCGATCGTGGCCGACGCCGAGTGCCGGGCCCGCTACACCCGCGCCTTCTTCCGCGGCCGAACGATGGTCTGCGCCGGCGACATCAGCGCCGGGGCCGACCTCGTCAGCCCCTGCTTCGGCGACAGCGGTGGTCCCCTGACCGTGTTCGACGGCAGCCGCCCCGTCCTCATCGGCCTCGTCTTGGGCGGGCTGCGCTGCGGTGACCCGAACTACCCCGCGATCTTCAGTCAGGTCAGCGCGTTCACCGACTTCCTCGAGCCCTACCTGGATCCTGACGACGTACCCCTACGCGTGCAGGATCTCCGGGCGGGTCGGCGCGGTCCCGAGGGCCGGGCCGCCGTGGTGAGCTGGCGGGCACCTCTGTTCGACGGTGGCGCCCCGATCAACCACTACATCGTGACCGTCCAGCCCGGGAACCGCCGGTACGTGACCGGCGGTCGGGCCCGTACCCTCCGCATCCCGCACATCTCGCCCAGCCAACCGATCGTGATCGGCGTCGCCGCCCGGAACAGGATCGGCGAAGGGCCCGTCGCCTCCGTCACGCTGCGCCGCGCCCCGATCAACTGACCCGCTCTGGAGACCCCGTTGAAGACCGTCCGTCGCCTGCTCCCGGCCGTCCTGGCCGCCCTCGCCCTGCTTCCGCTCGCCGCGGCGTCGGCCCAGGAGGCCCCCCCGGAGACCACCCCTGACGGCGAGATCATCGGCGGGACCCGGGCCGACCCGCACGAGTACCCGTTCCAGGTCGCCCTCCTCCAACACGGCGTAGGCGACCGCTGGGCGTCCCAGTTCTGCGGCGGCACCCTGATCTCGCCCGACACCGTCCTCACGGCCGGGCACTGCGTCGTGGGCACCCGGGCCGGCGCCATCGACATCCTGGCCGGCACCAACCGCCTCCTGCCCGGAGGGGGTCAGCGGGTCCCGGCTCGGGCGGTCCGTCTCCACCCCGACTACGACGACACGACGCTCCAGAACGACATCGCCATCATCCAGCTCGGCGTCGAGCTGCCCTACGAGACCGTCGCCCCGGCCGTCGCCGGCCAGGAGGCGCTCTACCCACCGGGGACCATGGCCACCACCATCGGCTGGGGCGACCGGGACATCCGCCTGGACCTCCAGTACTACCCGCTCTACCTGCGCGAGGTCGAGGTCCCGATCGTGTCCGACGACGACTGCAGCGCGGCCTACCCCGGCGAGCTGGTCGCGGACCAGATGATCTGTGCCGGCGACATGGTCGACGGTGGTGAGGACTCCTGCTACGGGGACAGCGGCGGCCCGCTGATGGTGCCCAACGGCGAGCACTGGCTGCAGGTCGGCGTGGTCAGCACCGGCCGGGGCTGTGCCCGGCGACCCTTCCCGGGCATCTACACCGAGGTCGCGGCCCACGAGGACTTCGTCACCCGCTACCTCGACCCCGACACGGTGCCCGATCCGATCACCGAGCCCCACCAGCGCCCGGTGTCGCCGACGGCTTCCCGCATCAGCTGGAAGGCCCCGTTCTTCGACGGCGGCACCCAGATCACGCAGTACCACATCGTGCTCCCCGACCTGGGCCGGGTTCACACCGCGATCGGCAGCCAGCGCCACTTCCGCCTGCGGCACCTGCCCCCCGGCCGTCACCTGGTCCGGGTGCAGCCCGTCAACGTGGTCGGGGCCGGCGCGGCGCGGAGCTTCTACGTGAACGTCTGAGGACGCCCGAGGTTCAGCGGCCCGTGAAGTCCGCCTGGCCGGGCCCGTGCTCCAGGAAGCTGTTGATGCCGATTCCCGCGTCGTCGGTGGCGAACGAGGCGATGAAGAGCTCCTGCTCGAGGGCCAGGCCCTCGGCCAGGCCCCGGTCCAGGCCCTCGTCGATGGCCCGCTTGGCCAGCGCCTGAGCCAGGACGGCGCCACCGGCCAGGGCTGCGGCCTTGGCCCGGACGTGGGCGGCGAGCTCCTCGGCGGGAACGACCTCGTCGACCAGGCCCATGGCCAGGGCCTCCGCCGCCCCGACCTGGCGCCCGGTGAGCACCAGGTCCTTCGCCTTGGCCGGGCCGACCAGGCGGGACAGGCGCTGCGTGCCCCCACCGCCGGGGATGATGCCCAACAGGATCTCGGGCTGGCCGAGCTTGGCCCGGTCCGAAGCGATGCGGAAGTCGCAGGCCAACGCCAACTCACAGCCTCCGCCCAGGGCGAAGCCGCCGACCTCGGCGATGGTGGCGCGGGGGATGGCGGCCACCGCGTTGAGCGCGATCAGGAAGGCGTGGCCCTGGGCGGTCAGCCGGTTCTGGTCGGCGACCTGTGAGGGCAGCGCATCGGGATCGTCCAGGAACTCGGTGATCTGGGCCCCGGCGGCGAAGATCCGGGCGCCGCCGGTGATGATCACCGCGCCCGGTGGGTCCGCGGTGAGGTCCTCGGCCGCCGCCCGGAGTTGGTCGAGCAGGGCGATGCTGAGGGCGTTGACCTTGCCGTTGTCCAGGGTGATCACGGCGACACCGTCGTCTCCCCGCTCGACGTGGATCAGCTCCGGCGAGTCTTCGGTCATGGCCGGAAGCTAGTCAGCGAGGAGGCGATCGGCTGCTTCCCAGGGGTCGATCTCGCCGGCGACGACCTGGGCGCAGACCGCGTCGAACCCCTCGCCCTGCGTTCGGGCCTCGGCCTGCTCCAACAGGCGGCGGGCCAGGACGCGGGACAGTTCGACCCGAACGCGGTCCGCCCGCTCCGCGGCCAGGGACCCGCTGGCGGTCTGCGCCGCCTGATGGGCCAGGATCGCCGCCCAGAGGTCGGCCACGCCCGTGCCGTCGGTGGCCACGGTGTCGATCACCGGCGGACGCCAGTCCCGGGCCCCGGTCATGTCCAGCATCTGCCCGAGGTCCCGGCCGGCCTCGGCCGCGCCGGGCCGGTCGGCCTTGTTCACACAGAAGACGTCGGCCACCTCGAGCAATCCGGCCTTGTTGGCCTGCACGGCGTCCCCCCAGCCGGGGTTGATCACCACCACCGTGGTGTCGGTCTCGGCCGCCACCTCGACCTCGACCTGGCCCACGCCGACGGTCTCCACGATCACGAACGTGAAGCCCACGGCGTCGAGCACCCGCACCGCCTCGGGGGCCGCCAGGGACAGACCACCGAGGTGGCCCCGGGAAGCCATCGAGCGGATGAAGACGTCATTGTCGAGGGCGTGCTCGCCCATGCGCACGCGGTCACCCAGGATGGCGCCACCCGTGAAGGGCGAGGAGGGGTCCACGGCCAGTACGGCCACGCGGTGCCCGGCCGCCCGCATCACCTGGACGAGCGCTGACGTCAGGGTGGACTTGCCGGCCCCGGGCGGTCCGGTGATGCCGATCGTGTGGGCGCTGCCCGGCGTCCGGTGCGCCAGGCGGCCGATCGCCCGGCCGGGCTCGCCGCCCCGCTCCACGAGCGACAGCAGGCGGGCCAACGCCGTGCGGTCGCCGTCCCGAGCGCGGTCCAACAGCGCCTCGGTGTCCACGGGTGGCTACAGGCTGAGGAGGGTCTCGGTGTCCTCGGAGACGTCCCGGACGGCGGTCACGCCCTCGACCCGGTCCCTGAGGATCCGCTCGATGCCCGCCTTCAGGGTCAGCGTCGATGCGGGGCAGGAGACGCAGGCCCCGACCAGCTCGACGGTGACGACGCCGTCGTCGTCGATGCCGTGGAACATGATGTCGCCCCCGTCAGCCTGCACAGCCGGACGGATGGCCTCGATGGTCACACGGACCTTCTCATCCAGCGGGTGGTCGGACTCGGGCACAGCGATCTGCTCCTGGGACGTCACGGCGAGTGTAGGGGTGCGCCCCTTCTCCAACCGCGTACCGGGCAGGGGCCTTCCCGGCCTAGCGTGTGCTCGTGGTCACACTGGCCCATCAGGGCGGCTGGGACGAGATGGCCATGGTGGCCGTACCGCTCCTCCTGGTGACGATCCTGCTCGTGGTGGCCAACCGCCGCGCCTCGGCCGAACTGGCCCGCCAACGTGGTGCCGGTGGCGGGGACACCGCCGACCCCGACCCCGTCTAGTCGTCCCTTCTTTCCAGGTCCGCGCCGACGGCGGTGAGCTTGCCGACGAAGTCCTCGTAGCCCCGGTCGATGTGGTCCGCATCGGCCACGACCGTCTCACCTTCGGCGGCCAGACCGGCCAGGGCCAGGGCGGCGCCGGCCCGGATGTCGGGGGCCCGCACGGGGGCCCCGGAAAGTCGCTCCACGCCCCGAACCACGGCGTGATGGCTCTCGGTCCGGATGTCGGCGCCCATGCGCACCAGCTCGTCGACATAGCGGAAGCGCCCGGCGAACAGGTTCTCGGTGACGATGCCGACGCCGTCGGCCACCGCCAGCATGGCGACGAGCAGGGGCTTGTAGTCGGTGGCCAGGCCCGGATAGGGCAGCGTGGACACATCCACCGAGCGCAGGCGGGGGTGGGCCATCGCCCAGAGGCCGTCGCCGTCGGGTGAGCAGCGGACGCCCATCTCGCCCAGCTTCTGCACGAGCATGGTCATGTGGTCGGGCACGGCCCCCCGGAGCGTCACCTCGCCGCCCGCGATGCCCACCGCGGCCAGGTAGGTGGCGGCTTCGATGCGGTCGGCCACCACGGTGTGCTCGACCGGGCGCAGGGCCTCGACCCCCTCGACGGTGATGGTCGACGAGCCCGCCCCCCGGATCTGGGCGCCCATGCGGTTGAGCAGGGCGGCCAGGTCGGCCAGCTCCGGCTCCCGGGCGGCGTTGTCGATGACGGTCGTGCCCTTGGCCAGCACGGCGGCCATGAGGGTGTTCTCGGTGGCCCCGACGCTGGGGAACTCGAGCAGGATCCGGGCGCCGGTGAGGTGGGCGGCTCTGGCGGTCACATAGCCGTGCTCCATCTCGACCTCGGCCCCGAGCTCTTCGAGCGCCCGCAGGTGCATGTCGATGGGGCGGGACCCGAAGTCGTCGCCTCCGGGCAGGGCCACCCGGGCCTCACCGAACCGGGCCAGCAACGGGCCCAGGACCACGATGCCGGCCCGCATCTTCTCGACCAGCACGTACGGCGCCTCCGGCGTGACGTCGGCCGGTGAGTGGATGGTCAGCTCGTGGTCGCCGACCTCGACGGTGAGCCCCATGTGCTCGAGGAGCCGGCCCATCCAGCCCACGTCGGCGATAGCCGGGACGTTGCGCAGGACGTAGGTGCCCTCAGCCAGCACGGTGGCGGCCATGAGCTTCAACACCGAGTTCTTGGCCCCCCCGATCTCGATGGACCCCGCCAGGGGCCCGGACGGGCGCACGATCAGCGAGCTCACGGCCACCAGTATGCTCCCGGCGGCCGCGACCCGGCCGACCGGTCTCTCGGGAGGGTTCGACCGTCAGCACCGTCACGACTGTTCACCTCTTCGATCCGCACGACGCTGAGGACCAGGGTCGACTGGCTGCCCTGCACGCGCCCCGGGACGACCCGATGGTCGCCGAGGCGGCGGAGGGCCCGGATCGCTTCGGATGCGCCGAGGGACCGTTCTGGGACTACGAGCGCACGGTCGCGACCGAGGCCATCGAGGGCGGCCTGAGGGTGACCGAGCAGATCACCTACGAGCTCGCCATCCCCGGTTGGGGCTGGATCTTCCGGGTCCCGGTGCGCCGTCGCCTGGCCCGCCCGAGCCCCGACTCGGCGTGGTGGATGCCGCCGGACCGCATCGATGCCGACACCGCCCTCGCCCTCGACAGCCTGTGCGCCCTCACCCTGATCGCGGGGTACACGGGCACGCTCATCGCCCAGACCATCACCTTCGCCGCCGACGAGTTCGGCGCCTCGGACCAGGCCCAGGGCGCAGCGCTGGCCGCCACCCGGGTCGGCGTGCTCCTGGCCCTCGTCCTGGTGGCGGCGGCCGACCGGCGGGGGAGGCGGCGGTTGATCCTGGTCAGCGCCTATGGGGCGTGCGCCCTCGCGGCCACCGGGGCCCTCGCCCCCAACCTCGTCGGCCTCGGCATCAGCCAGACGCTCGCTCGGGGGCTCTCGACGGCATTGGCCCTGCTCATCGCCATCCTGGCCGCCGAGCTCGTCCCCCGGAACTCCCGGGCCTGGACGGTCAGCATCCTGGCTCTGACCGGGGCCCTGGGCGCGGGGATGGCGGTCTGGCTGCTGCCTCTCGCCGACCTCGGCGAGCAGGCCTGGCGACTGCTCTACCTGGTCCCCCTGGTGGGCATCCCGTTCACCCGCGTGGTGGTCCGGGGGTTGCCCGAGTCGGAGCGCTTCGCCGCCGCCATCGAACGCCCTCCGGTCAAGGCCCACGCCGCTCGCCTCTGGCTCCTGGCCGCGTCGGCCTTCCTCGGCTCGATCTTCGTGGCCCCGGCCAGCCAGTTCATGAACGACTTCCTCCGGGATGACCTGGGCTTCTCGGCGGCCCGCATCGCCGCGTTCACCCTTCTCACCAACACGCCGGCCTTCATCGGCATCGTGATCGGCGGCCGCCTGGCCGACCGTCGGGGGCGCCGCCTCGTCGGGGCCGTGGCCATGGCCGGCGGCGTCGCCCTGACGGTGGCGATGTACCAGAGCCAGGGTTGGGCCCTGTGGGCGCTGTCGGTCGCCGGCGGCATCATCGGGGCCGCCGCCGTTCCTGCCCTGGGCGTCTATGGTCCGGAGCTCTTCGCCACCACCGCCCGGGGCCGGGCCAACGGCCTGATCACCGTGCTCGGCGTGACCGGATCGGCCCTCGGCCTGCTGATCGTCGGCACCCTCTCGGACCGGTCGGGGGGCATCGCCGCGGCGATACCGGTCGTCGCCATCGGCCCCGCCCTGCTGGCCGTGCTGATCGTGGTGGCCTACCCCGAGACCGCCCACCTCGCCCTCGAGGACATCAACCCCGAGGACCGCCCCGAGGGCCAGGCCGCCTAGCCCGCCCTCAGCTCAGGGTCGCCAGCCAGGTCGTGACCGTGTCGACGATCTCGGGCTCGGCGTTCTTGAGGTCGTGGCCCTTGTTCTCGATCCAGTGCACGGTCACCTCGCCCGGGATGCTCGGCAGGTGCTCGGCGAACTCGTCGGGCGTCCCGAAGGGGTCCTTCGTGCCGGAGACGAACAGGCAGGGCAGGTCGAGTTGGGGGAAGTGGTCGACCCGCAGGTTCTCGGGCTTCCCCGGCGGGTGCAGCGGGTAGCAGATGAGGACCAGTCCGGCCGCGGGCAACCCGTCGGCCACCGCCAGCGAGCACATGCGGCCGCCCATCGAGCGTCCTCCCAGGACGAGCGAGGCCGGCGTGACGCCCGCCGAGTCAGCCAACGCGGCGGCCTCCTCGTTCACGCAGGCGATCAGCTTGGGCGCACGGTCGGGGGCCTTGCGCCCCTCCTTGCGGTAGGGGAAGTCGATGCGGGCGGCCGGCAGAGGGGCGACCGCCGCCTCGAGGGCGACCAGCGACGGGTTGTCCCGGTTGGACCCCGCGCCCGGCGTCAGCAGGAGCGCCCCCGGCTTCACGCCGACTCGAGCAGGATCCGGCGGGCCTCGGCCAGGTCGGACAGGCGCTCGGCTGCACCGAGCGTGGCGCCGCCGTGGTCGGGGTGGGCGTCGCGGGCCTGCTCCCGGAACCGCCTTTGGATGCGACGACGATCCAACGCACCGTCGGTGCCGTGGGCGAAGCCCAGCACGCCAAGGGCCCAGCGCACGGGGTCTTCGAAGGCCTCAGGCGACCAAGCGCCCGGTCCCGTGACCCCACCGAGCGCGGCGATGAGGCCGGCGTCGACCGGGCCCCGCCAGCGCAGGCCCTTGCGCACGGCGTTGAGGACGGCCCGGCGGTCAGCGAAGGGCAGAGCGGCGCCGGCGTAGACCGCGCCGAGCAGATACTGGGCGGGGGCCGCCTTGGCGTCGAAGTCGAAGCGCATCTGCTCGCCGTCGCCGAGCAGGCGGAGCCGGCTCCTGGTCAGACCGATGCGGTCCGTCTGGAACCGGTAGCGCAGTCGGGGTTGGGCGACCCGGCGCCCGTGCTCCACATGGTCGATGAGGCGATGGAGGTCGGGCACGAGATCGGGGTCGAGGCCCCCGATGTGGGCGGCCGCGATCCCCCCGAGGAGGATGCCGCCGAAGCCCGGTGCGGGATGGAGGGGCAGGTGCTGGCGGCCGAGCGCGACCCGCCTGGTGGGCGCGATCGGGCGCGAGTGGAAGACCTCCAACTCCGCCAGGATCACGGCGTCAAGCTACCTGTGGGGGGCGCGGCTCGTCCCTCGCGCTCTAGACCATCGGGTGGAGGAGGTCGCGGAGCGCTTCGGCGGCCTCGCTCACGACCTCGTCGTCGGGGGCGTCCTCCTCCAGCAGGACCCGCAGGGCCCCCGCCCGCAGGCCGACCTGGGCCCAGGTGCGGCGCTCGAAGCCGTAGGGCGCGGGCAGGGCGATGACGGCCTCGGCCTGCTCGCGGGCGGCGAGGATGGCCTTGCCGTCCCGGGGGCTCTTGCGCAGCTTGTCGGCGGCCACGAAGAGCCCGGACAGGACCTCGGTGGCCTCGGGGATGTCCTCGTCGACGACGTCCTCCCCATCGGTCAGCTCGTCGATGAGGGTGTCGACCCGGTCCTCGTCGATGGCCTCGACCACGAGATCGCCCATGTCGTCGAACACGTACCGGACGCCCTCGTCGGCCAGGGCGTCGGTGAGGTCGGCCCGGTCCTCGGGCGACCACTCGGCCACTTCGTAGACCACCTTCTCGGCCTCGGGGTCGAGCGCAGGCAGCAGGGTCGCCTCGACCTCACCGATCAGCTCCTCGACCATCCCCTGGTCGTCGACCGCCACCGAGAGGGTGCCCCCCTGCCAGGCGTGGTTCACGTCGTTCGTGGTCAGGAGCCGGTCGAGCAGCTCCCGGGACTCGGTCGACCACTCGTCGAGCTCGTAGTCCACTTCGGCGTGATCGCTCGCGGTCGGCTCACTCGGCTGCTCTTCCATACAGGGGTGGACGGTAACGTCGCCGGATGGCCGATGAACGACGCGAACTGCCCGACCGGAACCTTGCGCTCGAGCTGGTCCGAGTCACGGAGGCCGCCGCGCTGGCTGGCTCGCGGTGGATGGGCCGGGGCGACAAGGAGGGCGCCGACGGGGCCGCGGTGGACGCCATGCGCCACGTGCTCAACAGCGTCCCCATGGACGGCGTCGTCGTCATCGGGGAGGGGGAGAAGGACGAGGCCCCGATGCTGTTCAACGGCGAGGCCATCGGGGACGGCTCGCCGCCACAGACCGACATCGCCGTCGATCCCATCGACGGCACCACCCTGACCGCCCTCGGTCGGGGCAACGCCCTGGCCGTGATCGCCGTGTCCGAGCGGGGCACGATGTTCGACCCGGGCCCGTGCGTCTACATGGAGAAGATCGCCGTCGGCCCGGAGGCCAAGGGCCGGGTGTCCCTCGAGCTGTCGGTCACCGAGAACCTGCAGGCAGTCGCCGCGGCCAAGGGCGAGTCCGTCCGCGAGGTCACCGCCGTGGTCCTGGACCGCCCCCGCCACGACGACCTCGTGGCCGAGATCCGAGGGGCCGGGGCCCGGATCCGCCTCATCCCGGACGGCGATGTGGCCGGGGCCATCTCCACCGCCTGGCCCGACTCCGGCGCCGACATCCTGTTCGGCATCGGCGGCACCCCGGAGGGGGTCATCACCGCGGCCGCTCTCAAGTGCATGGGGGGCGAGCAGCAGGGGCGCCTCTGGCCGCGCAACGACGACGAGCGCCAGGCGGCCATCGATGCGGGCTACGACCTCGACCGCGTCCTGTCGATCGACGACATGGTGGCGGGGGACAACTGCTTCTTCGCCGCCACCGGCATCACCGACGGCGAGCTGCTCAAGGGCGTGCACTTCGCCGGCGACTCGGTCTTCACCGAATCGCTGGTCATGCGCTCGAAGAGCGGCACCGTGCGCGTGGTCAACGGTCGCCACAAGGCGGCCAAGCTCAAGGAGTACACCGCCCTCGGTTCGTAGGCTCGGGCCATGGCCGACGAGCACGAGTCCCTGGAGCCATTCGTCGAGTGGATCGGCGAACAGCACGTGTTCTTCGTGGCCACGGCGCCGTCCGGCGACGACGGTCACGTCAACCTCTCTCCCAAGGGCCTCGACGGCCTCCGTGTCCTCGGGCCTCGGACCGTCGCCTACCTCGACCTGACCGGCAGCGGGGCCGAGACCATCGCCCACGTGCAGCAGAACGGCCGGATCTGCCTCCTGCTGTGTGCCTTCACTGGAGCGCCTCGCATCCTTCGCCTCCAGGGCACGGGCACGGTGCATCGGCCCGGCGCCGCCGACTTCGACGCCCTACGCAGTGGCTTCGCTGACCTTCCCGGGGTCCGCAGCGTCATCACCGTCGCGCTCGACAGGATCGCCACGTCGTGCGGCTACGGCGTCCCCCTCATGGCCTACGAGGGCGACCGCCGAGCCCTGACCGCATGGGCCGAGAAGAAGGGCCCGGACGAGATCGAGGCCTACTGGTCCGAACGCAACTCGGCGAGCATCGACGGGCTACCGGCGATCTAGAACCGGCCGGACATCATCGCCACGGCGCGGCGGCGGGCATTGCGGGGCATCAGGCCGGACAGACCGGCGGCGACGAGGTTGTGGGCGCCGGGGACGACGAGGGCCTTGCCCGCTCTCGCCCCTTCGATGGCGGCGTCGGCCACCTCCTCGGCGGTCTGCCAGACGAAGTCGGGCATGCCGGCATCCTCGGTGAGGCCGGCTCGGGCCTGGAACTCGGTGCGCGTGAAGCCGGGCTCGATGACGGTGACGGTCACATCACTCTTCCGCAGCTCCTCGTGAAGGGCATCGGAGAAGTGGCTGACGAAGGCCTTGGTGGCCGCGTAGACCGCGTTGTTGGGTGTGGCCGCTCGGGCGGCCAGAGACGACACGTTCAGGACAGTCCCGTGCCGGCGGCGGACCATGCCGGGGGCGGCGGCGTGGCAGAGCCGGACGAGGGCCTGACAGTTGACCTCGATCTCGCGGGCCTCCTCGTCGGGATCCAGGTCGATGAACGGCCCGTAGGTGCCGAAGCCGGCGTTGTTGACCAAGAAGTCGACCACCGCGGTCTCATCCTGCAATCGCTCCACCACGGAGGTCACGCTCGCCTTCTTGCTGAGGTCGGCCCGCAGGACCTCGACCGCCACGCCGTGGCTCGTCGAGAGCTCCTTGGCCAAGGCCTCCAGCCGCTTGCGGTCACGAGCCACGACGACGAGATCGGTGCCCTCGGCCGCCAAGCGCCGGACGATGACCTCACCGATGCCACTGGAGGCGCCGGTCACCAGCGCCCGCGTCCACGTAGGAGTCATGGCGAGCGACGCTACTGCCCGGTATGCAGCGGGCCGCTGGTCAGGCCGCTGATGCCTCGGGCGGGGCGTTGGCGTTCTTCGGGTGTGCCGGGTCCTCCGGCGGCACCATCGGGCGGCGGCCGGTCCCGTCGACCAGGGCCCAGCCCTGGTGGGTCTTGCGACGGTGGCAGGGCACACAGAGCCAGTCCAGGGCCCGGAGCTCGGTGAGGTGGGTGTGGGCCCAGTCGATGCGGTGATCGACTTGGAGGTGACGGGTCGCACCGCAGCCTTGGCGGGTGCACTGGCCGCCGATCCAGTCCAGGACGACCTGCTGGCGGGCCGTGGCCCGCCGACCGAAGTGGGTCACGTTGAACACGTCCACACCGTTGGTGATGATCAG
>DATDAH010000219.1:0-39725 GCA_036525535.1 Acidimicrobiales bacterium | reverse complement strand
TAGAGGGCCTGGGCGGCCCGGAGCTCGCCGAGGGCGTACTCGGGCGGGACGGGGTACTCGGCGCCGTCGAGGACGGCGGCCTCGAAGGCCCGGATCTGGTTGCCGTAGCTGTGCATGTAGTTGCCCCGGCTGACCACGGTGCCGGTCAGCTCGGTGCCGGGCGAGCCATCCCACAGCACGACCTCGCCCAAGGCCTCGACGACGAGCTCGCCCTTCGTGCCGGTGACCTGGAAGAACGGCTCCAACGCGGCCGCGCCCGGCGTCAGGGTGACGTCGAAGCTGGCCACGACGCCGGAGTCGAAGCGGCCCAGGGACCGGACCATCGACTCGCCCTCCATCTCCGCGAACGGGTGGCCGGTCACGGCCAGGACTTCGGTGACCTCGCCGAGCCACATGCGTAGCGGCCGGAACCAGTGCGACCCGGTGTCGATGGCCACGCCACCGCCGGCGGAGCCGGCCGACAGGCGCCACGCCCCGTCGGGGTAGAAGTCTCCCATCGGCGGGGCGCAGTGCCACGAACGGGCGCTGATGACGTCGCCGACGGCCCCTTCGGCGATCAGGCGCCGGACCTCCACCACCTCGGGCCAGAACTGGGCGTTCTCGGCGATCTGGAACACGACATCGGCCGCCGCGCCGGCCGCCAGCACCCGCTCGGCCGACTCGACCGTGTGGGCCACGGGCTTCTCCAGCAACAGGTGCTTCCCGGCGTCGAGGACCGTCGTCGCCACCTCCTCGTGGAGGTGGTGGGGGACCATCACCAACGCGGCGTCGAAAGCGTCCGCGGCCAGCGCCTCGTCCAGCGAGACGAAGGCGGTCGCGCCGGACCGCGCCGCCAACGCCTCGGCCCGGGCCCGGTCCGGGTCGACCGTGGCCGTCACCGTCGTGCGCTCGGCCCGCCGGTCGATGGCATCGTGGTGCCACGCCGCGATCGCTCCGCAACCCACCAATCCGAGGTGAAGCCGCGTGTCCATCGCCTTGGCTTACCATCCCCCGCCGATGCGACGGCTCGGGGCAGGACTGATCGTCGTCCTCCTGGCCATCACCGCGTGCAGCGGAGACGACGGCGGGGCGGGCGATGCGACCAGCGGCTCGGCCGACGACGCCTTCGGGCGGGCCATGGCCGCGCAGTGGACCGAGGGGGTCACCACGGTCGCCACCTCCGACGCCGGGGGCCTGACCCTCGAGACGCTCTCGACCCGGGCCGACGCCGTCACCGGCGGCGACGTCCTCCTGCGCATCGACGGCCGGGCGGTGACCGATGGCGGCGACGTGCGGGTGACGGTCGACGGCGAGGAGAGGTCCTTCGTCGGCACCGACTCGGGAGCTCCGCAGCAGGGGCTCCTCGACGGCTTGAGCGACGGCGACCACCTCGTCGAGGCGAGCGTGGGCGACGAGACCGCGGCGCTGGCGGTGACCAGCCACCCGCTCGCGGGCCCCGTGTTCGCCGGGCCCCACCTCGAGCCGTGGGTCTGCCACACCGAGGAGGCCGGCCTGGGCCCCGCCCAGGACGAGGACTGCATGGCCGAGACCGTCCACTCGACCGAACGGGCGACCGCGCCGGATGGCTCCGAGCTCCGCGTCAGCATGGAGCGGGGCGTGATCGACCGAGGGATCTACACGATCTGGATGCCCCGGGGCTCGACCGGGTGGAACGGCCGCCTCGTCTACCGCTTCGGTGGAGGGTGTGGGACGACCTACGGGCAGGGCTTCGACCTCGGCACCAGCCTCGACGCCGACCTGCTGTCCCGGGGGTACGCCCTGGCCACCAACACGCTCGACACCTTCCAGACCATCTGCAATCCGGCGGTCTCCGCCGAGGCGGCCCTGATGACCCGCGAGCGCTTCGTCGAGGGCTACGGCGTCCCGGAGTTCACCATCGGCGACGGCGGCTCCGGCGGGGCGATCCAGCAGCTGGCCATCGCCCAGAACCAGCCCGGCCTGCTCGACGCCCTCTCGCCGGCCGCCCCGTTCCCGGACGCCCTGTCGATCGCCCCCGGGGTCAGCGACTGCGGCCTGCTCGTCGCCTACTACGGGACCCCCGCCGGGGGGAGGCTGAGCGAGGAGCAGAGGGCGGCCATCAACGGCCACCTGACCTCGGGCACCTGCGAAAGCTGGGATCGCCTGTTCGTCGGCGGGGTCGATCCCACCGACGGCTGTGACCCGGCCATCGCCCCCGAGGACATCTACGCCGAGGACAACCCCGACGGCGTCCGCTGCACCCTGCAGGACTCGAATGTCGCCGTCTTCGGCACCGACCCGGCGACGGGCTTCGCCCGGCGGGTCCTCACCAGCGACGGGGTGCAATACGGGCTGGAGGCCTTCGAAGCCGGCATCATCGAGGCCGAGGAGTTCGTCACCCTCAACGAGGAGCTCGGCGGCTTCGACATCGACGGGAACATCGTCCCCGAACGGCCGACGATCGACGACGAGACGGCGGCACTGGCCTACCAGGTCGGGGCGATCACCGGAGCGGGCCCGCTGCAGGACATCCCCATCATCCTGCGCAGCCCCTACACCGACCCCCTCGGCGACATCCACACCCGGTACCACGCCTTCAGCATCCGGGAGCGGCTGCGGGTCAACGGCATCGATGACCCCAACCTGGTCCTCTGGACGTCGGCGGCCGGCGGTGCTGACGTGATCGGTGCGCTCACCGGTGACGTCGCCGGTGACGATCCCATCGCCATCCTCGACGACTGGCTGACCACGGGGGAGCGGCCCGCCGCGGCGGTCAACCGCTGCCTGTTGGCCGACGGCACGCTGCTGACCGGTGGCTGGGAGCTCTACGACGAGGCCGGCCCCTGTCAGGACGCCTTCCCGGTGATGGGCGACCCCCGGACGGCCGCCGGCGGGCCGACAGCCGGCGACATCGTGGCCTGCACCCTCGGCCCGCTGGACGAGATCGACGCCGACCTGGATCTCAGCGACGAGCAGCGGGAGCGCCTGGCCGCCGTGTTCCCCGACGGTGTCTGCGACTGGACCCAGCCGGGCCGTGGCCAGCAACCCCCGACCGCGGCCTGGCCTCACTTCGGCTGACGATCACGGTTGTGGAACCTGAAACTCGCGGCCCACCACGACAACAGGTTCCCGAACGAGGGGCGGAGCGTGGTCGCCCCGGACGGCGGTCGTAGCATCGGTGGTCTGCTGATGGCGGATCACTCCCGGCGCCTCCTCGGCGCCTCGGTGCTCGTGGCCGTGCTGGCGTTGCCCTTCGCCCCACGGTCGGCGTCGGCCGGCCCGGCGGCCCCCGCTTTGGTCCCGTCCGAGGCCTCGACCTTCGTGGTCGACGACGTGGCTCCGGTTCTCCAGCGGGGCGGGGCCGAGGCCGCCGTCCGGCAGCTGGGCATCGAGCCGTTCGTGACCATCGGGGCCTCGTACCGGTCGGCGTCAGCGGTCGACGGCCGGGTTCGCGCCCACACGGACGACGGGTGGACGGCCTGGTTCGACCTGCACGGAGCCGACGGCGGGGGTGACGGCCCCGCCCCCACCAGCCCCGAGGCGGGACACGCCCCGCCCGCCAGTGACCCGGTCTGGGTGGGCGAGGCCGACGGCTTCCAGCTGTCCCTCCCCGCTGACGCCGCCGGCGTCGTCGTCCACCTGGTCCGGCCCACGGGCGAGGCTGCGGCGGTGGCGGCACCGGCGGAGTCGGCGGCGGGCCCCGCCCCGACCATCCGCATGCGGGAGGCGTGGGGCGCCCGGGCCTACCGAGGCACCGTCCGCCTCAACTCGTCCCTGCGCCGCGGCCTCATCCACCACACGGTGAACTCGAACACCTACAGCCGGAGCCAGGTCCCCTCGATGCTCCGGTCGATCCAGGCCTACCACCAGGACACTCGGGGCTGGGCCGACATCGCCTACAACTTCGTGGTCGACCGCTTCGGGACGATCTGGGAGGCCCGGGCTCGAAGCTACGAGGACCCGGTCATCGGCTCGGCCTCCTCCGGGGACGAGACGGGCAACGTCACCGTGGCCTTCCTTGGTGACGGCTCCACCTACGCGCCGTCGTCCACGGTCCTGCGCTCGATGGGACGTCTCCTGGGCTGGAAGCTGCGCAAGCACGACCTGACCCCGACCCGGGCCAACATCATGGGCCACCGCGACATCGGCCAGACCAGTTGCCCGGGAGACGCCCTCTACGCCCGGATCCGCGCCGTCGAGGCCGTGGCCCTCGTGGCCCCGGGGCCCTACATCGACGTGCCGTGGACCAACTGGCAGGCCCGAGCCATCAACTGGGCCGGTCAACACCGCATCATCCCGCCCTATGGCGACGGCCGCTTCCGGCCGCGGGGGGAGGCCACTCGGGCAGATGCCGCCGTCTGGCTCTGGCGCTTCGCCGGCTCTCCCTCCGGCGCATCCGAGCCGTACACCGATGTCGCCGGCAACACCCCCTACACCGAGGCCGTCCAGTGGGGATACGGCGCGGGTGTCCTGCGGGGGATCTCCGCCACTCGCTTCGGCCCGGGTCGGGACGTGACCCGCCAGGCCGTGGTCGACATGCTCTGGCGCTACCTGGACGAGCCGGCCGTCGCCGTTCCCCACCCGTTCACCGACGCGGCCCCCCGGCCGTCTCTGGACTGGGCGGCCGAGTTCGGCCTGGTCGGCGGGACGACGCTCCGGGGCGCCGACACCCTCGATCGGGGCACGGCCGCCGTGTTCCTGTACCGCCTGCGCCCGTTCACCGACGTCGGCCCCAACACCGTCATCCGGGCGGCGGTGGACTGGGCCCGGGCCCACGTCATCGTTGCCGGGTTCGACGACCACACGTTCCGCCCCACGACCGTCATCACCCGCAAGGCGGCGGCGGAATGGGTCTGGCGCTTGCTCGACCGTCCCGGTGGCGGCCCGGTCGACTCGACGCCCGGGGGTGGCCCGCTCGATCGGGCCACCGCCGTCAGCTGGCTGTGGGCCGCCGCCGGGTCACCCCCCGTGGGCCTCCCGTCCGGGTACACCGACGTGGCCCCCGGGACCCCGTACGAGATGGCGGCGGCGTGGGCCGAGGACTTCACCCTCTTCCCCGACGTGACCGCCCCGACCTTCGCGGCCAGTCACACCGTCACCCGGGCCCAGTTCGTCCGCGCCCTCTACCGCCTCGCGCAACGCCCCACGGCCTGGACGGCCACGCCGCCGGGCACCGTCCGCTTCTGATCGCCGCCAGACTGTGGGGGTGAGCGTCGACGGCGACGATCCGGTCGAGATCGTCCCCTATGACCCGACGTGGGCCGCCGCGGCCGTCGCCGCGACGGACGAGGTCGTTGCCGCGCTCGCCCCGTGGGTGCTGGACGTCGAGCACATCGGGAGCACGGCAGTGCCGGGACTGGCGGCCAAGCCGGTGATCGACCTCATGGTGGGGGTCCGCAGCCTGGACGACAGCCCGGCGATCATCGTCGCCGTCGAGGGCCTGGGCTACGAGTACGGGCCCGAGTTCGAGATCGAGGTGCCGTCCCGCCGATACTTCCGGCGTTACGTCGACGGCGTGCGCACCCATCAGATCCATCTCGTCGAGCGCACGGACACCGCCTGGTGGGACCGCCATGTCGCCTTCCGGGACTGGCTGCGCATCCACGACGACGACCGGGACGCCTACGCCGCCCTCAAACGCCGCCTGGCGGTCGAGCACCACCACGACCGGGCTGCCTACACCGACGCCAAATCCGATTTCATCCACGCCATAGAAGCCCGCGCCACGCCGCTCTGACCGTTCTGGAACCTGTCGTTTGTGGCGGGTCGCGAGTTTCAGGTTCCAGGACCCTCAGGGGTCGCCGGCGGCGTAGAGGGATTGGCGCACTGCGTGGAGGGCGTCGGTCACGGCGCCCTCGTCGCGCCCCAGCCCGGCCCGCACCGCGGCGAGGGCGGGCAGGAAGAGGGCCGCGGCTTCGGCGTGGGCGGCCTGTCCCGCCTCGGTGAGGCGGAGGCGGTAGGACCGGCGGTCGTCGGCGTTCGCCTCCCGTTCGGCGTGGCCGCGCCGTTCCAGGCGCTTCACGTAGCTGGACACGGTGGTCGGGGGCGCGGCCATCCATCGGGCCAGGTCGCTCGGCGTCGCCCCGTCACCGGCGAGCAGCAGGGAGTAGAGGGCGAACTCGTCGCCGTCCAGACCGGCGGGACGGAGGGCCCGGTCGAGGAGCCCGTTGGTCGCCCGGGACACCAGCCAGACGTTGAAGAGGACGTTGTCGAGGCGCTCGTCGATCGCCGGCGGCTCGGATTGCCCCTTGACAGAAGTACTGCGATCTCGCATTATCAACAGTATAGTACGAAGTCGCACCAACTGGGAGGACCCCCATGCGCACCACTGAGCACCCCGAGACCACCGTTGTCGCCGGCGGCGGGCCCGAGGACGCCGTGACCGTCCGCTACCTGCGCCTCGCCGGCACCGACCGGGCGATCGGGCGCAACCTGGCCCTGGCCGCTCGGGCCGTGCACGGTTCGGCGGCCGGCCCGACCCCGGCTCCGGACCCCACGGTCCAACGGGTCCGGCGGCGCTGGTTCGCCCAGCACCACCCGGTCCTGGCCGAGCGCATGCTCGGCGTGGCCGACGCCTTCGGTGTCGACCCCGACGACGACCGCCTCGACCTGGCCTGGCTGGCCACCTACGACGGCCCCGCGGGCTGCTCGACGGTGGTCTACCCCGGGTCGGGGACCAAGGACGGCCACACCCTCCTGGCCCGCAACTTCGACTTCCCCACTGCCACCATCGACGAGCTCAGGGGGCACCCGGCCCGGCCGGGCACCCGGCGTCTGGCCGCCGACCCGTGGATCGTCGAGCTCCATCCCGAAGGGGGCCTGGCTTCGGTGGTGATCGGGATCATGGACGTGCTGGGCGGGATGGACGGCGTCAACGAGGCCGGGCTCGCCGTCTCCCTGCTGGCGGACAACGAGTCACCGGCCCCCGAGCCGGTCGGCGAGCGGGTGCAGGTCGGGCTCTCCGAGCAGCAGGTCGTCCGCTACCTGCTCGACACCTGCACCACGGCGGCCGAGGCCCAGGAAGCGCTGTTGCTGGCCAAGCACTACTACGCCTTCGTGCCGTGTCACTTCGTGGTGGCCGACCGCACGGGAGCCAGCTTCGTGTGGGAGCACTCGCCCGGCCACAACCACGAGCACGTCGTCGGGCCCGACCCGGCCACCGCGGGGCGACTGGTCTGCACCAACCACCTGCTCCACCGGTGGCCCGACCCCGCCGACCTGCCCGAGGAGGACGGGACGCTGGGGACCGCGGCCCTCACGTACACCCGCTGGCGCTCGCTCGACGCCTCCGCAGGGGACGGTGCGGTCGTCGACCGGACGGACATCCGGGAGCAGTTCCGGGCGGTCCGCTTCGAGGCCCCGCTGGAGGGGGGCCGGACCTACTGGCACGCCATCTACGACCTGGAGGACGCCGCCGTGGACGTGGAGCTCTACGTCCGGGACGAGGACGGCCGGAGCCGCTACACCTCGCCCCTGCGGTTCGGCCTCTGACCCTCGGCTCAGCCGGCGAGGGCGGCCCTGGGGAGGGGCACCGCTCGGCGCAGGGAGCGGTGCCCTGCGGTCCAGGAGGCGAGGAGGTGGTCGGCCAGGCGGCGCTCGGCGTTGGTGACGGCCATTGCCCCGACGAGGATCTCGCCGACCAGGTCCGGCTCGGCCGAGGCGAGGCCTCCGGCCAGCTCGTGGGCGGCGACCACCTCGTGGTGGGCGTCGGCTTCGACGTGGACGTCGTAGAACTCATGGCCGCCGCGGCCCAGCCGGCGCAGGGTGCGGGCGTATCGTCCCATCGGGCCGACGGAGGTCATCTCGAAGGCGGCCAGGTGGCCGACCAACGCACCGCGCAACCGTCGGTGCAGGCCGAGGAAGGTCACGAGGTTCACGGTGGCCAGGGTCACGCCGGGCAGGTCGTCGACATACGCGCCGTAGGTCGGATCGAGGTCGAGGGCGACCATCGTGTCGGCGAAGAGGTCGGCGTGGGCCTCGCCCGGGCGTCCGTTCCCGTACTCGTCGGCCTGGATCTCCACGATGGCCGCTTTGGCCCGCCCGCTCAGGCGAGGCAGCGCCCAGGTGTGGGGGTCGGCCTCCTTGCGCTGGTAGGCGGAGCGGTGGATGGCGAACTCACGGAGCTGGTCCAGGGTGCCCTGAGACTCCAGGAAGCGGGAGAGCGAGGGCCCGTCGGCGGCCTCCAGCAGATCTCGTAGGCCGGTGGCGATCGACGCCGGGCTGACGGACGGCAGCGAGCCGACGTCGGCCCGCAGGGCGGCCTCGTAGCGACCCTCGAGGTCGGCGGTGAGCCGCATGAGGTCCGGGTGCCACTCCCATCCATCGTCGACGCCGGCCAGCCCCCGGTAGTGGAGCTCGTAGATGCCATAGAGGGCGACGTGGCTGTCGTCGCCGGTGAGCGGATCGTCCTTGGGACGGGGGATGGCGCCGAGCGGGCCGGGCTCGCCGGCCAGTCGCCGGAAGAGGGCCTCGGACAGCGGCCCGCGGGGAACGGGGGGCGAGGGTGGACAGTCGAACACTGGCCCTACCTGCCCCGATGGAACCGCCCCAGAACGGCCATCGGTCACGTCGTCGGAACGGAATCGGAATCGTCACGGGGTCGCCTGGGTAGCGTTCCCCTTCCAGACACGAGGGCAGCTATGACGGTCCAGGACGGAGTGAGGGCAGGTTCGGCGGTCGGGGCCGGCTACGAGTCACTGGTCGGCTTGGTGCTGGGTACGGCGGAGCTCCCCGCGGGTGAGCTCCACGAGGTGGTCGATGCGGCCGGCCGTCTGCTCGGCGCAGATTCCGCCCGCCTCCTGGTGGCCGACTACGGACTGCTCACCCTCCAGGAATTGGGCGCCGACGGGCCGACCGGGGACCGCCAAGCCATCGACGGCACCCTCGCCGGGCGGGCGTTGGTACAGGACGAGGTCGTGGTGCACGGCACCGACCCGGCCATCGTGTCGGTGCCCCTGGCCGACGGTCACGAGCTGATGGGCGTCTTCGAGCTCACCCACCCGGCCTGGACCGACGACCTGCTCGAGTTCCTGGCGCCGGTCGTGCGGCTCCTGGCCCTCGTCCTCATCAGCAAGCGGCGGTACACCGACGTCGTCCATCGCACCCGACGGGTCAAGCCCCTGTCCGTTGCCGCCGAGCTGCAGTGGGACCTCCTCCCGCCGCTCGCCTGCACGACCGCCTGCGTTTCGGTGAGCGGCATCCTCGAACCCGCCTACTCGATCGGTGGGGACTCCTTCGACTACGCCATGAACGAGGACCGCGTCGAGTTCGCCATCGTGGACGCGGTCGGGCACGGGATGCCTGCGGTGCTGCTGTCGACATCGGCGATCAACTGCCTGCGAAACGCCCGGCGAGAGGGCGCCGACCTCGCGGCCGCGTACCGGGCCACGGGCGACGTGATCGAGACCCAGTTCGCTCACTCGTACTTCGTCACGGCCCAGCTCGGTTCGTTGGCCTTCGACACCGGGGAGCTCACCTGGCTGAACGCCGGGCATCCCCCACCCCTGCTCGTCCGTGACTGCACCTACCTCGGCGAGCTCGCCTGCGCGCCCTCGCTGCCCATGGGCCTGGGCGGGCTCGTGCGCGAGGTCGCGACCGAACGGCTCCAGCGGGGCGACCGGATCCTCTTCTACACCGACGGCGTGACCGAGATGCGCTCCCCGGAGGGGAAGGAGTTCGGCACCGACCGCCTCGCCGACTTCCTGGTGCGGGCCACCCTCGACCGGGTCTCTCCGGCGGAGACGGTGCGCCGGCTGTCGGCCTCCGTCGTGGCCTACAACGAGGAGGGCCGGACCGACGACGCCACGCTCATGCTCCTCGAGTACCACGGCCCCCGCGGCAGGCAGTGAGCCGGGGGGTCCCTCAGGTGGGGAGGGAGCCGCCGTCGAGGTGGATGGTCTGGGCGGTGATCCAGGACGCCTCGTCGGAGGCGAGGTAGACGACGGCGGCGCCGACGTCGTCGGGCCGGCCGAGGCGGCCGACGGGGACCGACCGGGCCAGGTGCTCGGTCACCTCCCGGTTCGCCTTGTTGTCCATCAGGCCGAGGGCGAGACAGTTGGCGGTCACGCCTGATCGGGCGTTCTCGATGGCCAGGTGGCGCATGAACGCGATGGCCCCACCCTTGCCCGCGCCGTAGAGCGACACGCCGAGGTTGATCCCGCTCACCCCGGCTCCGGAGGAGATGGTCACGATGCGGCCCCAGCCCCGCTCCCGCATCCCACCGATGACGGCGTGGCAGCAGTGCAGGACGCCATAGAGGTTCAGGTCGACGTACTGGGCCCAGTCGGCCGGGTCCATGTCCGCGAAGGGCCCGATGCCCATGCCTTCGGGCACCCCGGCGTTGTTGACGAGGACGTCGACCGGGCCCACCGCAGCCACGGCGGCGGCCACCGCCTCCCCGTCGGTCACGTCGAACGGCGCGGCGACGGCCCCCGGGACCGAGTCGGCCACCGCCGAGGCCCGCTCGGCGTGCAGGTCGTTGACGACGAGCGCCGCCCCGTGGTCGGCCAGCGCGTGCGCGATGCCCTCGCCGACGCCTTGGCCGGCGCCGGTGACGAGGGCGCGTCGCCCGGTGAGGTCGAAGCGGGTCATCGGCTCACCCGAAGGTCATGCCGGACGGGTTGCTGCCCTGGACGATCGCCTCGGCGCGGGCGGTCACCAGCGGCTTCAAGTCCTCGTGGGGCAGGATCCACAGACGCTCGCCGCGGATGGCTTCCAGGACCTGCTCGGCGACGACGGACGGGTCGATGCCGGAGCCGTCGAGCATCGCCTGGTGGAACTTCTGGATCTCGTCGGCCTCGTGCTCGGCGCCGCCGAAGCGGTCGGGTCGGTTGCGCTCCGAGGCGAAGATCCCGGTCTTGACCAGGCCGGGGCAGAGCACGCTCACGCCCACGCCGGTGCCCTGCAGCTCGAGGAAGAGGGTCTCGGCCAGGGCCACGACGCCGTGCTTGGTCACGCAGTAGGGGCCGAGGGTGGGCACGGCGAGGATCCCCGCGCCCGATGCGGTGTAGACGATGTGGCCGTCGCCCTGCTCGACCATCCGAGGCCCGTAGAGGCGGGTCAGGTGGATGACCTGGTGCAGGTTGACGCCGAGCAACCAGTCCCAGGTCGCCCTGTCCATGTCGAGGACGGGGCCGACGGGGGCCACGCCGGCGTTGGGGCAGAGCAGGTGGACGACCGGGACGTTGCGGCTGAGTGCCTCCAGGGCTTCGGCGTCGGTCACGTCGACGACGTGCGCCTCGCCTCCCAGGTCGCCTGCCGCCCGCTCGAGGGCGGGTTCGTCCACGTCGACGAGCACGAGCTGCATGCCCTCCGCGGCGAACCGCTCGGCCATGGCCCGTCCGATCCCGCTCGCCGCGCCGGTGATCAGGGCGACCTTGCCTGCCAGGTCCTGCATGGCGAGCCTCCTAGACAGTGAAGCGAACGGGGGCCGAGGTGACCCCGGCGATGATGTCGGACGGCGAGTAGGCGACCTCGCCCGCCGGCTCCAGCGTGCGGAACCGGGCCAGGAGTTCCTCCAGCACCAGCCGGACCTCGAGCCGGGCCAGCGCCGCCCCGATGCAGAAGTGGGCGCCGAAGCCGAACGCCAGGTGGGGGTTGGGCTCCCGGCCCACGTCGAACTGGTCGGCGGTCGGCCCGAACACCGCCTCGTCCCGGTTCGCCGAGCTGTAGAGCATCAGCACGGGGTCGCCCGCCGCGATCGGCACCCCGCCCAGTTCGGTGTCCACGGTCGCCGTGCGCATGAAGGCGATCACCGCCGTCGTCCAGCGCAGGATCTCCTCGACCGAGGTCGTCAGCAGCGAGGGATCGTCGACGAGCCGTTGCCACTGGTCGGGACGCTCGGCGAGGGCCCAGATCCCGCCCGAGATCGTGTTGCGGGTCGTCTCGTTGCCGGCCACCAGCAACTGGTTGAGGAACATGTACAGCTCGTCGTCGGTCAGGTCTTCGGCGGAGAGCACCGAGATGAGGTCCTCGGCGGGCTCGACCCGCTTCTGCCGGATGACCTCGAAGAAGTAGGCCCGCATGTCGCCCTGGATGGCCTCCCGCTCCTCAGGGGTGAGCTCGATGGCGCCGGTCATGGCCTCGGACCAGTGGAAGAACTGCTCCCAGTCCCGGTCCGGCAGCCCCAGCAGGTCGCCGATGATGCGGAGCGGGAACGGCACCGACACGGCGGGCACGAAGTCGACCGCCTCGCCGTCCTGCACCTGGTCGAAGAGGTCGAGCAGCCGCTCGCGGGCGACGGGCACCAGCGCCTTCATCAACGACGGCTTGAACCCGGGCTGGACCAGCTTTCGGTAGGCGGTGTGCTCCGGCGGGTCGGTGTGCATCATCGTGGGCGGGCTGTCGTACTCGGTCCCGATCTCCATGGTCAGGATCCCCTTGCCCGAGCAGAACCGGGCCGGCTCGGTCGACACCTCGTGGACCTCGGCGTGGCGGCTCAGGGCCCAGTAGCCGAGCGTGTCGTTCCAGGCCACGGGGGCCTCGGCCCGCAGGCGAGCGAGGTGCGGGAAGGGGTCGCGGGCGTAGAAGCCCGGCTCGTGCAGCGCGTCGGTCAGCTGCTCGTGCTGTCCTGGCATCCCCCCGGACCCCCGTCTACTTCCGCTGGAAGTTCGGCGGGCGCTTCTCCTTGAAGGCCCGGGGGCCCTCTTTGGCGTCCTCGGAGCCCATCACCGCCATGCCGTAGGTCATCTCGTGGGCGAAGGCCTCCTCCTCCGAGAGCGTCTCGGTCTCCCGCAGCGTCCGGAGGATGGCCTCGACGGCCAGCGGGCCGTTGAAGTTGATGACCTCAGCGATCTCCCGGGCCTTGGCCAGGGCCTCGCCGGCGGGGACCACGTGGCCGATCAGGCCGATGTCCCTGGTCTCCTGCGCGGTCATGTGCCTGCCGGTGAGCAGGACCTCGGCGGCGATCGTGTAGGGGATCTGACGGCGGAGGCGGACCGCCGAGCCGCCGGCCGGATACAACGACCACCGGGCCTCGGAGATGCCGAAGGTCGCCGTGTCCCCGGCCACCCGGATGTCGGTGCCCTGCAGGATCTCGGTCCCGCCGGCGATGGCGTTGCCCTCGACGGCGGCGATCACCGGCTTCGGCGGCTGGTAGGTCTTGAGCAACCCCCGATAGATGAAGTCGACGTCGTCGGCCAGCTTCTGGTCGATCTCGTCCTGGGACAGGGCGTCGTCCTCGTCGCTGTCGCCGGCCAGGGAGCGCAGATCCATGCCGGAGGAGAAGTTGCCCTCGGCCCCGGTGAGGATGATCGTCCGGATCTCCGGGTCGTCGGCCGCCTCGTGCCAGGCGTCGTCGAGCATCGCGAACATCGTCATGGTCATCGCGTTCAGGCGATGGGGGCGGTTGAGGGTCACGACCATCGTGTGACCGTCCCGCTCGATCAGTACCTGAGCCATGAGGCCATGTCTCCTGTCGCCGCCTGCGCGGCTCCCGCTGCCTACGGCAGCTTCCGACGAACTGGTGGGAGTGCTGCTTCGCTCTGCTCCGCAGCGTCGTTTTAGTCGGAACCGAAGGTTCCGGATTCACGCAGCTCGGCGATGCGGGTGTCGTCGTAGCCGAGGACGTCGCGGAGCACGGCGTCGGTGTCCTGACCGACCTCGGGGGCCTTGGTGGGCACGGGGAGGTCCTCGCCGACGAGGTGGAGGGGGAGGGGGAGCTGCTCGGCGCCGAGCTGGTCGACCCCGTAGAGCGGGAAGCGGTGCTGGAACTGGGCGTCGTCGACGATGGTCTTGGCCGTGTTGACCGGGGCCAGGGGCACGTTGTGGTCGTCGGCGAAGGCCAGCCACTCGGCCGAGGTCCTGGACAGGAAGACCTCCTTGAGCACGGCCTGCAGCTCGAGGTTGCCCTTGGCGTGGTCGGCGAACTTGGAGCCGGGCCAGCGCTCGAACAGGTCGGCCCGGTCGATGCCCTCGCAGAAGTTCTTCCAGAAGGCCTGTTCGGAGGCCATGAAGAGGACATGGCCGTCGGCCGACTCGTAGAGCTGGTAGCGCACGCCCTCGCGCATGCCGGCCAGCCCGGGCGCCCGTCGCTCATAGTCGTCGGAGGCGTTGCCGGTGACCGCGTCCTCGGGGCGGTTGTAAGCCAGCCAGGTCTCGATCCGGTACCAGTCCATGTAGGCGGCGGCGTCGGACTGGGCCAGCTCCATCTGGCAGCCCTCACCGGTTGCCCGAGCCCGGATGATCCCGGCCAGCAGGCCGAGCGCGCCGAGCATCGGCCCCACGTTGATGCCGATGTTGGGCATCTCGGGGATCCGGGTGAAGCCGGCCCCGTCCACCTCGGGCGGGATCAGGCCGGCCCAGGTGTCGTACGCGATGCCGTGGCTGGGCAGGTCCCGGTAGGGCCCGGTGGCCCCGTAGCCCGAGAGCGTGCAGAAGACGATCTTCGGGTTGACCGGCTTCAGGTCGTCATAGCCCAGGCCCAACTTGGCCATGGAGCCGGGACGCATCGCCTCGACCACGGCGTCGGCCCCCGCCACGAGGTCCTTGTAGACCGCCACCCCCTCGGGCGTCTTCAGGTCGAGGGTGACCGACTTCTTGCCTCGATGGGTGTGGAGGTGCAGCAGCGACGTGCCCTCGACGATGGGCCACGTCATCTGGCGGATGTAGTCGCCCTGCGGCGGCTCCACCTTGATCACGTCGGCGCCGAGGTCGGACAGGAAGGTGCTCAGCAGGCCGGGGCCGAGCAGCGAGCTCTCGATCACCCGGACGCCCGCAAGGAGGGGAGGACGGTCGGTCATGGCTGGCTTCCTAGCCGGGGAAGGGGCCCCGAGGGGAATCAGCCGAGCAGGTCGTCCAGGGTGTCGCCGACGCCACCGACCACGTCGTCGACCGTGTCACCGACGTCGTCCACCGCACCGTCGACGACCCCGCCCACCCCGCCGCCACCGCCCGCCCCCGTGGCGGGAGGCAGGCCCGGCAGGTCGGGGACGTCAACCGGAGGGGCCCCGGGCACGGCGGGCACATCACCCGGCAGCGTCGAGCCGTCCGGGCCCGCACCCGGCAGGTGGTCGACGTACCCGGCGACGGCGGCCACGTAATCCTGGAGCTGCTGGTCAAGGGCTTGGACCACCCCGACCACGTCGGTCACGGCGTCCCGTACCACGGTCACGACCCGGGGCACGACCAGGATCTGGAGGCGGCCGAGCGGGTCGAGGAAGCTGATCGCCAGCGCGGTGTTGGGGGGCGCCTCGGCCAGCGGGGCCAGCAGCCCGGAGACGCAGGCGGCACCGTCGCCCACCAAGGTGGCCCCGTCGCTGGCCACCGGGGTGAAGCCCGCGGCCGTGTCGGGGTCGACCGTCGTGGGCCGCCGCCCGCCGCCGTCGGTCTCGACCAGCGACGCCCCCGTCGGGGTGGCGCCGTCGGGGAGCGACAGGGGGAGGCCCGGGCCGTCACAGGCGGCGGACTGGACGCCGGGCGTCGCCGCACCCGGCGTGCCGGCCAGTGCCGTGTCCACCTGGCTCGAGCCGATTGGCGCGGTGGGGACGGCCAAGTCGGGCTCGGCCGCGGCGGCCGAGGGTGGTGGCCGGCCCAGGTCACTGCTGAGGCCGAGGGTCACGAGGAGGGCGGCCGCGGCCCCGGCGAGGCCGACGGCCTGGGGGAAGCGGAGATGGTGCGCAGCGCGGTGCGCCTGGTCGAGGGTCGCGACGGCCGAGCTGGTTTGGCTCCCGGCCTGGGCCGCGTCCCGGAGGTAGCGGGAAGCGCCCGCGCCCAGCACGACCGGACCGACGACGCTGCGCAGGGCCTTGTTCAGCGAACCGAGCTCGCTCTGCAGCTCGCGGCACTCGTCGCAGTCCGCCAGGTGGGCCTCGACCTTCGCCATGTCCCGCTTGCCCAGCCCCTCCCGCACGAAGGATCCGAGGTGCTCGACGCTGAACTGGCACGTGTCCGCCGGACGGGACTGGAGGTGGGCCTGGAGGTAGGCCTGGCGCAGGCCCTCGCGGGCCCGCACGGCCAGCGCCGCGGTCGCGTTGGCGGAGAGGCCGAGGAGGGGGGCGACCGCGGCGGGCGGCTGGCCCTCGATCTCGGTGTGCCAGAGCACCAGCTGCCAGCGCTCGGGAAGGTCTTGGAAGGCCCGGAGGACCAGGCCCACGTCGCTGTGGTCCTCGGGCTCCACGGCCAGGCGGAGGTCGATCATCTCGGCTTCGTCGTCCGTGGCGGCGAGGCGGGTGTGCGCGACCTCGTCCGAGTGTCGCCAGGCGGTTCGCCGCACGGCGGTGAGGAGGTAGGGCCGGAAGGCCTCGGTGGGGCCGGCCCCGCCGCGAATGGCCCGCAGCACCCGGGCGAAGGCGTCAGCGACGACGTCGTCGGCCTCGTGCTTGGACCGGGTCAGGTAGCGGGCCAGCGAGCTGGCCGCAGGCTCGTGGCGCAGGTAGAGCTGGCCGTAGGCGTCGGCGTCTCCGGTTCGGACCTGCTCGAGCAGGGTGGCGTCGGATGGCCCTGCCGGCTGCTCGTCCCCGCGGGCGTCCTGCTCGATCGTCGCGCTCATCCGTGTGGTCACCACCAGCGGGCTCACACCCTTCGGGCTGTGCCGTCCCGATACCTCACCGTTCAGGATGCCACTCGGTGTGACCGATTGCACAGCCGTCGTCACGGGGTCCGTAGCACGGCCAGCTCGTCCAGGCGGCGCTGGCTGTCCGGCAGTCGGTCGGCGAGCGGCTCGATGTGGAGGATGCCCTCTCTCGCCCGGGTCAGGTCCGAAGCCAGGCCACGGGCCCGCCGGGTCAGGCGATCGTCGTTCGGGGCGAGGACCGCCACCCGTTGACCATCGACGAGACAGGCGGTCTCACCACCGGGGAACCGGTTCCGTGTGCACCGCCCCGCCCGCAGGCGACCGGCCAGGCGGGCCAGGGGAGTCGGCAGCGGGTCGATCGGACCCGTGACCACCAGGGCGTAGGCGGCAGACGGGAGCAGCCCCCGTTCGTCACACTCCCGATGGACCTCGACCAGCCGGACCCGGAGATAGGCGACGGTGGCCAGCCCGGTCGTGGCGTCCACGACGGCCGGTGGGTGGACCCGGTCGATGAAGGCGTCGGCCCACGCGCTGAGGGCGGCCACGGTGCTCTCGACGTGGAGGCGGTCGGCGACCTCCACCGGCAGGACCTCGGCCAGGGCGGCAAGGTCCGTGGCCGTCTCCCGCAGGTCGAAGCCGGCCTGGCCGCGGGCGTTGCCCAGCTCCACCACGGCGGCGTGGATGGGCTCGCCGCGGGCCACCGCGTCGAGGACCTGCTCGACCGCGGGGTCGTACCAGGCGTTCTCGGTCAGCCCGAGCCGGCGGCGACTGGCCGCGAACCAGGCCGATCGCCGGTCGCCGGGCTCGGCCGCGGACGCGGCGGGGGGAGGGAGCGTGATGCTCACCCCTCAGACGCCAGGGAGCAGGCAGTCGAGGGGGAGCGGCAGGAGAGGCGTGCCGGGGGGACAGAGAGACAGGTCGCCTCCATCGCCACCGTCCCCTCCCCCGAGGAGAGGCAGGGTCGGCAGCGGGATCGGCGGCAGCGTCGGCAGGCCGCCGCCTCCACCTCCGCCTCCGCCACCGCCACCACCCCCGCCCCCGCCCCCGAGGGGAGGCAGGGTCGGCAGCGGGATCGGCGGCAGCGTCGGCGGGGGCGAAGGGGCCGCCGGCGGCGCCGGGGGCCCGCCACCCCCGGGCGCCGGCGGGACCTGGTTTCCGCCGCCCTGGTGCCCGCCGTACACCCCGCCGCGCGGGCCCCCGGAGGCGGTCAGTCGACCGAGGCGCACCGCAGGCTGGTCCGCGTCCCGGCTGACGCCGCCGGCGTCGGGCAGCAAGGCGAAGGGCCCGAAGTCCGTGGCATCGACGTCGGGGAGGTCGGCCACCTGCCAGAAGCTGGTGTCGCCCAGGCCGCCGGCCCGGCTGAAGCTGAAGTGCACGTGGTCGGTGTGGGGGTCGGGCCCCGTGTAGCCGACCCAGCCCAGCTCCGGGGCGTAGGCCCGCCAGATCGACTGGTTGTAGACGATGTACATCAGCCCCAGGCGGCGGGCCATGGCGTACTCGTTGCCGTGCTCGTCGGTGGCCAGCAGCCAGCCGATGACCTGGCTGGCGGCGGCGGCGTCGTCCTCGTCGCTGACGAGGGCGGCCCAGTCCCAGGCCCGGCCCTCCTTGTGTTCGCTGCGCCCGCCCTGGTCGCAGGCTCGGCTGATGCCGTCGGTGTCGGTCGAGGCGAAGGCGTCGGTCACCATCTCGGCGAACCCCTGGGTCCCGGCCTTGGGGCTGGGCGAGCACGTCGTCTGCGGATCGTAGGGGGCCAGGTCCTCGATGGGGAAGGCGTCGAACAAGCCGTGCCAGGTGTCGGTCAACTCCAGGTCGGTGAGGTCGGTGACCTCGATGCGGGCGTCGTCGAGGCGCTCGATCAGGTCGACGGGGCCCGCCGGCAGGGGCAGAGCGGAGTCGTCGGCGTCGATCAGGTCGTCGGCCGGCACGGGCAGAGCGGGGTCGTTGGCGGCGGGCGGGACCGTCGGGTCCGGGCCGTCGTCGCCCGGCCGCGCCGGGCCGGCCGCGGTGTCACCGTCGTCCGCGTCCGCGTCCGGGGCCAGGTCGGCGTGCCAGGTTCCGTCCTCCCAGTCGGCGGTGAACCCGGCATGGTCGTAGTCCGAGCCCTCGCAGTAGACGATGCCGTTGGCCGATTCGAGGCCCAAGGGCCGAGGCCCGACCGGCGTGTAGTGGGAGCCGGAGGCGTAGGTGTCACCCGGGTCGTCCCAGGAGACCGCCAGCTGATCAGCGGGGCAGGGCTCGCCGGGGCTGGCGTCGACGGCCTGGAAGCCGGCGGCCAGGTCGAGCGCCGTGTCCTCGGCCCCCCTGGCGCCCGGGAGCGGGGAGCCGAGGGGGAGATCGGGGCGGTCCGACAGGCTCTCGAGGTTCTCGTGGTGGTCGTCGCCCAGCCCCGTGCCGACCAGGGTCAGGGCCCCGAGCAGGCCCAGGGTGGCGCCGATGGTGGCCAACGGCATGGCCCGCCGGCTGCTGGTCCGCTCGGGACGGGAGGCCGGGCGGTCGGCCCGTCGCTGACGCTGCCCGCTCGTGGACATGTGCATGTCGATGGAGACCGGGCCCGGGGTGTCGCGTGACGCCGGACACCCGGGGGATTTCCGACCGAATCCCGCCGCCAAACCCTCGATGCTCAATCGAGGGGGGTCGATCCGAGGTCGAGGGTGGCGGCCGGCGCCGATCGCTCGGCGCACCGGCGTCACGTGACCTCGGTCACGCGGTCTTGGCCCGTGTACGCACGTTGGACGGAAGAAGTGGGACATGGGATTGGCAACCGAACTCCCCGAACGGCCTCCTGCGCCGGCAGCCGAGTCCGAGGCGATCATCTCCCTGAAGGGACTGACCAAGTCCTTCGGCGCCCACACGGTGCTCGAGGACATGTCCTTCGACATCCCCCGGGGCGAGATCAGCGCCATCATGGGCCCGTCGGGGACGGGCAAGTCGGTGCTCCTCAAGCACATCATCGGCCTACTGAAGCCGGATCGGGGCGAGGTCTGGATCGACGGTGAGGAGATCACCACGATGCGCGACCGCGACCTCATGCGGGTCCGGCGCAAGCTCGGTGTCCTCTTCCAGGACGGGGCCCTCTTCGGCTCCCTGAACCTGTTCGACAACATCGCCTTCCCGCTGCGCGAGCACACCAGCAAGTCCGAGAAGGAGATCAAGAGGATCGTGCTGGACAAGTCCAGCCTGGTCGGCCTCCTCGACCACATGAAGAAGTTCCCCGGCGAGGTGTCCGGGGGGATGAAGAAGCGGGCCGGCCTGGCCCGGGCCCTGGCCATGGATCCCGAGATCGTCCTCTTCGACGAGCCCGACTCCGGCCTCGACCCTGTCCGCGTGTCCTACCTCGACGAGCTGGTGAAGAAGACCCAGGAGGAGACCGGGGCCACCTTCTTCATCATCACCCACAACATCCCGTCGGCCATGCGCACCGCCGACCACATCGGCGTCCTCTACCAGAGCCACCTCGTGCGCTTCGCGGCCAAGGACGACATGCGCGCCTCGGACGACCCGATCATCAACCAGTTCCTCCGCGGCCGGGCGTACGGGCCCATCGGGATGGACGAGCTGGCCACCGAGGAGACCGATGTCGAGCGCGAGCTGGTCGGGCGGGCCCAGGAGCGCGAGCAGCGCGACGGCGAGTTCCTCCCGGTCTGATGTCCACGACGACGCTTCCCCTGGCCGGAAAGGCGACGAGCCTCTTCCGGGAGACCGGGAACATGACCGCGGTCGGCCTCGAGGCCAGTCGCAAGGTGTTCAGCCGCCCGTGGCCGTTCGCCGAGTTCCTCGACCAGCTCTGGTTCCTGGCCAAGGTCACCACGCTGCCGGTGATCCTCATCTCCATCCCGTTCGGCATGGTCATCTCCCTGCAGGTCGGGGCCCTCATCAAGCAGCTCGGGGCTGAGGCCCACCTCGGCTCGGCCCTCGTGCTGGCGGTCGTACGGGAGCAGGCCCCCATCGCCACCGCCCTCATCATCGCCGGCGCCGGTGGCTCGGCCATGTGCGCCGACCTCGGGGCTCGTCGCATCCGCGACGAGATCTCGGCCATGGAGGTCATGGGCGTCAACCCCATCCAGCGCCTGGTGATGCCCCGCATCCTGGCCGCCACGGTGCTGGCCCTCCTGCTCGACGGCGTCACGTCGGTGGCCGGCATCGCCGGCGGCTGGTTCTTCGGCGTGAAGGTCCAGGGCGTCTCCTCCAGCAGCTTCTTCGCCAGCTTCGACGAGCTCTCCCAGCCGTGGGACCTCTGGATGGCGCTCATCAAGGCGGCCTGCTTCGGGTTCCTGGCCGGGACGGTGGCCTGTTACAAGGGCCTCTACGCCAAGGGCGGGCCCAAGGGCGTCGGCGACGCGGTGAACCAGGCGGTGGTCATCACCTTCGTCCTCCTCTTCTTCGTCAACTTCGTGCTGACGCTCGTGTACTTCAACTTCATCCCGCAGAAGGTCTGACGGCGATGGCGACGAAGCCCTCGTCCGCGGTCGTCCGCTACGACTGGTCCGCGCCAGTCGACGCCGCGGCCCGGCCGTGGGCCCAGATCTACGACCACTTCCGCTTCTACGCCCGGATCGTGCGCAACCTGCCCCGGGGCCTGAAGTACCGGCGGGAGATCGTCAACCTGATCAGCGACATCACCATCGGGGCCGGGGCCCTGGTCGTCGGCGGCGGGATGTTCTTCGTCATCTTCGCCATGAGCTTCTTCACCGGCACCGAGGTCGGGTTGCAGGGCTTCAAGGGTCTCGAACAGATCGGGGCTGAGGCCTTCACCGGCGTCATCTCCTCGGTGGCCAACACCCGGGAGATCACCCCCCTCATCGCCGGCGTGGCCCTGGCCGCCCAGGTCGGCGCCGGCTTCACCGCCCAGCTCGGGGCCATGCGCATCTCCGACGAGATCGACGCCCTCGAGGTCATGGGCGTCGACAGCTTCCAGTACCTGGTCGCCACCCGGGTGTGGGCCTCGCTGCTGACGATGATCCCGCTCTACCTGGCGGCCCTCTTCTCCAGCTACCTGGCCACCGAGCTGATCGTCACCGACTTCTTCGGCCTCGGGTCGGGCCAGTACCGGCACTACTTCAACCTGTTCCTGCCCCCGATCGACATCTTCTACTCGTTCGTCAAAGCCCTCCTCTTCGCCGTCGTGGTCACCCTCATCCACTGCTTCTACGGCTTCTACGCCACCGGCGGCCCCGCGGGCGTGGGCCAGGCGGCCGGTCGGGCCATCCGGGTGTCGATCATCGCCGTGGTCACCCTCAACTTCCTGCTCTCGCTGTTCTTCTGGGGCGGCCAGGACACGGCGCGGATCGTGGGCTGACGTGCGCCGGGACCTGTCGACCACCTCTCGGGGCGCACTCGGCTTCGTCATCGCCGCCACGCTCGTCGCCGTCGTCTACGTCGGCGTGACCTTCGCCTACGGGGGCTACGACGACAACTACGAGCTGGTCGCCGACTTTCCTCGGGCCGGCCAGGGCCTCGCCAACGGCAGCGAGGTGAGCTACCGCGGAGTCTCCGTCGGCGAGGTGCGTTCGGTGCAGCTGGTCGACCGTCAGGCCCGGGTGACCCTGGCCATGGACCCTGGCTTCGAGGTCCCGGTGGACGCCCGTGTCGTCGTCCGCCCGAAGACCGTCTTCGGCGAGAAGTTCGTCGACCTCACCTTCCCTGAGGGGGTCGACGGCCCGTACCTGAGCGACGGGGACACGGTCGAGAACGCCGACTCGGCCACCGAGGTCGAGGACTTCTTCGAAGGCTCCGACAACCTCTTCGCCGCCATCGACGAGAGCGAGCTGGCCGAGCTGGTCACCTCCCTGAACGAGTCGGCCCGGGGCACCGGCGACGACGTGGCCCGGGCGTTCGAGAGCAGCGCCGACGCCTCGGCTCTGGGCGCGGACACCATCGACGCCCAGCTGTTGGCCCTCGACTCCTTCGCCACCTTCCAGGACGCGATCCGCTCGATCGGGCCGGACCTCACCACCATGTCGGCCAACAACGAGATCGCTCTGGGCGACTTCAACGCCAACCGTCCGGCGTTCGAACGGTTGCTGTCCAGCCTGCGCCCGTTCGCCGAAGACCTCGCCGCCCTCCTGGCCGCCACCCGGCCCGACATCGACACCTACCTCGAGCGGGGGGACAGCGTCGTCCGGCTCCTGACCGCCAACGAGAGCCACCTGACCGAGGTCATCGAAGGTCTCGGCCAGTACGTCCAGGCCTTCGGGGGCGGTCTCTCCCAGGAGCGGCTGCCCGACGGCAGCGGCTTCGCCTACTTCAAGAACTTCATCTACCTCGATGACGTCGAGGCCTTCCTCTGCTCCCAGCTGGCCGACGCTCCGGAGGAGTTCGGCGCCCTCCGCGATGCCCTCCTGTCCCTGCAGAGCGACTTCGACTGCTCGGGCTTCTACGACCCCTCGCCGGAAGCCGGCCCTCCGGCGCCGGCGCAGCTGCCGTCGGCCGCCCGGCAGGCCGCGGCGGCCCGCCGGCTGGTCGATCGGCTCTACGGCCTGCTGGGCTCGCCCCAGGTCGCGCAGGACCAGGACCTGACCGCCCTGCTCGACGGCCTCCTGGGCCAGGGGGTGGCTGCGTGAAGCGCCTCCTGGAACGGCTCCGCCGGTCACTGCGGTCCGAGGGTCGGGTCGTGCTCAAGCTGGCCGTCTACTCGCTGGGCTGCCTCGTGGTCCTCGGCTGGTTGGTCTCGATCGTCGGCAACGCCGCCTTCTTCGCCGAACGCTCCGGCTACGAGGCCGAGCTGGACGACGCCACCGGCCTGCGGGTCAACGACGCGGTGAAGATCGCGGGCGTCGAGGTCGGTGCGGTCACGGGCATCGACATCGAGCACGGCCAGGCCGTGGTGTCCTTCGAGGTCGACGACGGCACCGTGCTGCCCGCCAGCACGCGCTCGGGCATCCGGTGGCGCAGCGTCCTCGGCCAGAAGTACCTCTACCTCTACCCGGGCGAGAGCGGACCCCCGCTGGAGCCCGGGGAGCGCATCCCGATCGAGCACTCCGTCCCTTCAGCCGACGTCGGCGACTTCCTCAACGCCCTCGGCCCGGTACTGCAGGCCCTCGACCCCGACGACGCCAATGCCTTCGTCCAGGCCGTGTCCGAAGGCCTGTCCGGCAACGAGGCGCAGGTCCGGTCGCTCATCGATGACAGCTCGTCGCTGGCCGCCGTCCTGGGCGGCCTCGACGGCCAGGTCGATTCGATCATCACCAACCTCGACGACGTGGCCGGCGCCGTGGCCAGCCGGGACGATGCCGTCGACGAGCTGCTGGTCAACCTCAGCTCGCTGTCCGGGGACCTCGCCGGCCGCAACCAGTCGCTCAACGCCCTCATCACCGACTTCGCCGACGTCCAACACCGCTTGGCCCGCCTGTTGCGCGAGAACCGGGGCGACCTCGACGGCACCATCGGCGACCTCCGGGTGATCGCCGAGTCGCTGGCCGAGCACGACGCCGACCTCGAGGGTGCCCTCGCCACCCTCCCCGAGGGTGTGGCCCCGTACCACCTCATCTCCTCCACGGGTCAGTGGTTCGGTGTCCGGGCCACGGTGGCGTGCCTCGCCAACCAGATGACCTGCACCTTCGAGGATCCGGCCAACGCTCTCAGTGGGGGGTCGGGCCCGCCCACGATCGCCGGCCCCGAGCAGGGCTCGTCGGTGGCCGACATCGTGGCCTTCGCCAACGCCGGAGCACCGACGTGAGCACCTCGTCGACCTCCACGCGCGGGGAGCGGCTCCGGGACCGGCTGTCGTTGTCGTTCACCGAGCGCAACCCGATGGTGATCGGGGCCGTGACCATCGGCTTCATCGTCGTGGCCGTCGCCGGAGTGCTGGTGCTCAACGCCGACTTCTTCGCCGATCGCTACACCGTCAACGCCCGCTTCGCCGACGCCGCCGGGATCAGCCCCGGCGACACCGTCCGGGTGGCCGGGGTCGACGCCGGACGGGTCGACGCCGTGCGCCAGACCGACGGTCAGGTCGAGGTCGTCATGGTGGTCGACGACGACGTCGAGCTCTCCGGCGACACCGCGGCGGCCGTCCAGGTCGAGACGGTGCTCGGCACCAAGTTCGTCCGCCTGACGACCGGCGACGACTGGGACCACCCCCTGGAGGCCGGCGACACCATCACCGACACCACCACGCCCGTGGAGCTGCTCGACATCCAGAACACCGGCACCCGCCTCTTCGACGAGAGCGACGGAGCCGCCCTCAACGATCTCATGGACAGCGTCTCGGCGATCACCGACGGCAAGCGGGTCCAGGTCCGTCGCATCATCGACGGCCTGGGCGACCTGACCGAGGCGGTCAGCGCCCGGGAGACCGAGGCCCGGAACCTGCTCGACTCGGCGGAGACCCTCACCGGCACCCTGGCGGACCGGGACGAGGAACTGGGTTCGGCCATCGACAACCTCAACGTGGTCGTGGGCAACCTGGCCGAGCGCCGGACCGCCCTGGTCGACCTGCTGGAGTCGACCTCGGCCGCCGCCCGTCAGCTGACCGATCTCGTCGGGGACAACCGGGCCGACCTCGACATCGTCCTCGACGACGTCAACACGACCCTCGACACGATCGGCCGTCACCAGATCGACCTGGCCCAGTCCGTGGCCTACCTCGGCGTGGCCATCGAGGGATTCGCCTCGATCGGCTACAACGGGCCCGAAGAGGTCGCCCGCCCGTGGGGCAACATCTTCACCCAGCTCGTCGGCCCCACCGGCCCCGACGGCGTCCTCGGCGCCTGCATGCCCGTCGACCGCATGCTGGACCTGGTCTTCGGCCCCGACCCCCTGCCCTGTGACCAGCGCACCGGCGCGCTCACCACCACCTCCGGGCCGGCCGACGGGGCCGAGCCCCCCGAGCTGGAACAGCCTGCGGGTGGTGTCGACGTCCTGCTCACCCCGCTGCTCGGGGGGGCGGCGCCGTGAAGCGCCTGACCTCGCTCCTCGTCCTGCTCGCCGGCCTCTTGGCGCTACCCGCCTGCTCGGCCCTGCGTGGTGACGGCGGCACCTATGCCGTCGACGCCGATTTCACCCGGGCCATCGGCGTCTACCCCGGGTCGCCCGTCCGTCAGCTCGGCATCGAGGTCGGCCGGATCACCGACGTCGACAACGACGGCGACACCGTCCGGGTGCGGATGCGCATCGAGGACGACGTCGAGCTGCCCACCGACGCCTACGCGGTCATCGTGCCCGTCACCGCCCTCGGCGAGCGGTACATCCAGCTCGGCCCGGTCCACACCGACGGCCCGGTCCTCGAGGACGGCGACCTCATCCCCACCGATCGCACGCAGGTCCCGTTCGAGGTCGACGAGCTCCTCCGGGGCCTGGACTCCTACGTCGGGGCCATCGACCCCGAGAACGCCTCCGAGCTGATCGGCAACCTGGCGGACATCGTCGACGGACAGGGCGCGGCGATCAACGACCTGATCGGCAGTGCCTCGAACACGGTCGGCATCCTGGCGGACAAGGGCGACGAGATCGGGTCGATCGTGGACTCGCTGGCCGAGCTGTCCGAGTCCCTCGGTGGTCGCACCGAGACCATTCAGGAGCTGGTGCGCAGCTACGAGGCCGTGTCCGGCGTGCTGGCCGACAACGACGAGGCGGTGAACCGGTTCATCCTCGACCTCAACGGTGTGGCCGTCGAGGTCCGGGACCTGCTGGCCCGCCACGACCAGCCCCTCCGGGACGACATCGGCAACCTCACGACCGTCGGGCGGACGCTGCAGGCCAACATCTCCCGGCTGCGCACCGTCATCGCCCAGACGCCCCGCCTGTTCGCCGCTGCCCAGAACGCCTACGACGCCGAGCACAACGTCCTGCCGCTGAACAACCAGGCCGAGCCGGGCACCACCTCGGACCTCTACCGGTCCCGGGTCCGGGACCGCCTGGCCGGCCTGTGCCGTCGCCTGATCGTGATGTACACCGGCACCCCGCTGGGCCGGACCCTGGCCTCGTCGGGCTGTGCGTCCTCCGAGGCCGGCTTCTGGAACGACCTCTTCGCCCTGCCGGAGCCGCCCGCCCTGCCGCCGGCCACGTCCCCGCCGATCCAGCCGCCGGACACCCCCGCTCCTCCGGCGTCCCCCGTCGACGACCTGACCGCTGGGCTCGATCAGCTGCTCGGGCTGCTCGACGGGGCCCAGGTGGGGGCGCTGGGCGACATCGACCCCGCCCTCACGGCGGCCCTCAGCCGCCTGACGCCGCAACAGCTGCAGGGCCTGGCCCGGCTCACACCCCGCCAGCTCCACCGCCTCGGCACCGTCGACCCGGACAACCTCGGTCGGGTCCTGGACCGGATGCTGGCCCGCAGCTTCGACCCGGGCGACGTCCTCGACGTGCCCCTGCTGCCCCCGGCCGGCGGCGACGACGATGGGCCGCTGGGGCTCGGGGGCCGATGATGACCATGACCTGCCGAGCCTCGGTCGCCGTCCTCGGCCTCCTCCTGGCCCTGACCGGCTGCTCCCTGCCCGGGAGCGGTGGCGGCGACCGCCTGCACGCCACCACCACCTTCGAGGACGTGGCCGACCTGGCCCCCGGCGCCCCGGTCTTCATGGCCGACGTCCGGATCGGCAACGTGACCGCCATCGGCCTCGACGACACCGGGACCCAGGCCACCCTGGAGCTGGCCGTCGACCGGTCGGCCGGGGTCCCCGCCGATGTCGAGGCCCGGATCCGCCGGACCAGCCCGCTGGGCGAGAAGTTCGTCGAGCTCCGCCCGCTGACCGAGTTGGCGGATCCGCCACTCCTCGAGGACGGTGCCGTCATCGAGCGCACCCAGGTGGTGGCTGATCTCGAGGATGTCGTCGCCTCGGGCACGGACGTCTTCGCCGCCCTCGGGGCCTCCGAGATCGCCACCCTCCTCGATGAGGGGGCCCGGGGCTTCGGCGGCCAGGGCCACAACATCCGGGACCTGCTCGACAACTTCGGGACGATCGTCGGGGGCTTCGCCGACAACACCGACGACATCACCACCCTCATCGAGTCGATCGACGAGCTGGCCTCGGCCACCGGCCCCTCGGCTCAGAGCCACGCCCGGGCCCTGTCCGAGCTGGCCACGACGACCCGCATCCTCGACGTCCAGTCGACCGAGCTCCTGGACCTCGTCGATTCGCTGTCGGCCCTGTCCCGGGAGGGCGGGAGCATCCTCCGGGAGCACTTCGAGCGCATCAGCCGTCAGATCCGGGGCCTGCGCTCGGTGACCCGGGCCGTCCGCAACGGTGAGGCCGGCCTCGACGCCATCCTCGAGTTCACCCAGCAGCACAACACCGCTCTGGTCCTGGGCACCGAGGGGCAGTTCTCCAACGTGCTCAACGACTTCATCTTCTGCGGGGTCCCGGGCGGGGGCGAGGGCCCTGGCGTCAACGACTGTCGGGACGGACCATGATCAGCCGCCGCGTCATCATCAACCTCGTCGCCTTCTTCGTCATCGCCGCCGTGCTGGTCGCCTACGGCGCCTTGACCCTCCTGGGCAACCCGTTCCGCGATCCTCGCCAGGTCCGGGTCGCCTTCGACGACGCCTCCGGCCTCCTTCCCGGCTTCAGTGCCAGCCTGGACGGCGTGGTCGTGGGCACGGTCGAGTCGGTGGACCTGGTCGACGACCAGATCGAGGTGACCGTCGACCTCGACCCCGGCGTCACCATCCCCAGCGACGTCGAGGCCAGCGTGATCCGGGCCAGTGCGGTCGGGGAGCAGCGGGTGGAGTTCACTCCGACCGACGGTGGCACCGACGAGCCCGTCCCCGACGGGGGCGAGGTGCCGGCCGCCGAGGACGCCACCCCACCGGAGATCAGTGAGGTCCTGGACACGGCCAACAACCTGATCACCGCCCTGCCCACCGACGACCTCAACACGGTGATCCACGAAGCCGTCGTCGCCCTGCGGGGGCGGGAGGACGAGCTCGCCGGTTTCGCCGCCGACATCGACACCTTCAACCACGAGTTCCTCGACCACGAGGACGCCTTCCGGGATCTCCTCCGCACCTCACCCCGTCTGCTCGACGCCCTGACCGAGGTGGCGCCGGAGTTCCGGCAGGCCCTGGCCAACACGGCGGTCTTCTCCGGGACCCTCGCCGAGCGCAGCCAGGACCTGACCGAGCTCATGGTGAACGGGGCCGAGTTCGCGGACGTGGCCGGCCCCCTGCTCGAGTCCCAGATGCCGAACTTGGGCTGCCTGTTCTCCGACGCGGCCGACCTGAACGACTTCCTGGCCGATCCGGCCGTCCTTCAGAACCTGCAGCTCGGCCTCGATCTGAACCAGGCCTTCTTCGGCCCGGTCAACGCCCTCGCCGTCGAGGGCCACGCCATCGGCTTCCCGCAGTTCGGCTCCGTGGACCGCGACGACCAGGGATGGCTCCGGGTCCAGACCCTCCTGCCGCCCGGCACCCCAATGGCCAGCCGGTACACCCCCGTCCGCCCCACGCCGAACACCCAGCCCGGCGCCGGCTGCGAGAACGCGTTCGGCTCCGGCGTCGGCCCGGCCACGCAGGCGGAAGGCGGCTTCGCCCCGGTCGACCGCGACCACCTCGCCCCCGCCGGTGACCCGTACGTGGACCTGGCCGGTGTGCCCGAGCCCGCCGGCGGCGGCCCCGATGCCGACCCGGACGCGGTCAACGACCCGGCCCCGGCCACCGGTGCCGAGGGTCAGACCGCTCGCCCCGCCGCCTCGGTCCCCGACGAGCAGGCCCTCGACGCGATCCGCGACACGAGAAACCGCGACGAGGACGCCGGGATCGTCGACGACGTCCTGCTCATCCTCGCCATCGCCTTCTTCGGTGGTGGCGCCCTCTACCTCCTCTGGAGCCACCGTCATGCTGACCACACCATCGCCGACTAGAACTCTCGCCGGGGAGCAGACCGAGGGGGATCGGTTGTCCGACACGCCGGACGACGCGGCCGCTGACGAGGCGGAGCCGGAGAGCGGGATCGCCCCGACCCCGCCCGCGCCCGAGCCGACCGAGGCGCGTCCGAGCCACGGTGGCGGCGACGGCGTGCGGGTCCGCGAGCTGGTGCTGCTGGCCGTCGCCGTACTGGGCATCGCCGGCACCGTGTTCTTCGGGATGCGGTGGAAGGAGCTCGACGACGCCCAGGCCCAGCGCACCGAGGTCGAGGACGCCGCCGGCCTGTTCCTGAACGACCTGTTCGAGTGGGACGGCACGACCATCGACGACGACTTCGACCGCATCCTCGATCACGCCACCGGCGAGTTCGCCGAGGAGGCCCAGGCCACGTTCAACGACGACGACATCCGCCAGTCCCTGCGCGAGAACCGGGCCGGCAGCCGCATGGACGAGCTGGACACCTTCACCCGCTCCATCGACGGCGACGAGGCCCGGGTCTTCGCCGTCGTCGACCAGACCGCCGCCAACCAGGAGTTCCCCGAGGGCCGGGCCGACACCGTCCGCATCGAGCTCGGCATGGTGCACGAGGACGGCGAGTGGAAGGTCTTCGACGTCAACGTCATCGACGGCCTCAGCCTCGGCCTCCCCAGCGCCCCCGACACCACGACCGCCGGCTGAGGGCTGGCGGTCGTCCCCGCCGCCCAGGTCAGGTTCAGGCGGCGTGGCTGAAGAGGGTGGCGGCCGGCTCGGGGTTGGGGCCGGGTTCGGGGGCCGCCGCCGGAGGCGGCTCGGCTGGTCGGTGTTTGCGGTCGGGCCGGTCGGGCCGGCGGCGCCATTGGGTGCCGTCGGGGGCGCGGGTGATCGTGGAGCCGTCGGCGAGCTTGTCGAATCGCCAACCCGGGGTGGGGGAGAGGTCGTGGCAGGGCCGACAGACCGGGGTGAGCTCGGTCAGGTCGGTCTTGCCGTGCCCGCCGTCGGCGTGGAACGGCTTCACATGGTGGATCTCGCACCAGTCGAAGGGACGGCGGCAGTCGGCGAAGGAGCAGGTCGACCAGAGCGCGCCGAGGGCGAGGCGTTGGCCGGGGGTGGCGATGCGTCGGGCCCGTCCGAGGTCGAGGGGGATGGACTCGCCGCCCAGGACGAGGGGGATGATCCCGGCGTCGCAGGCCATCCGCCGGGCGACTGAGGCCGGGACCGGGGTGCCGTCGTTGATGGTTGGCCCCGGCCCGTCGTGGTCCTGGCCGAACAGGTCGGCGAGGGTCAATGTGCAGATGACCCGGTCATGGGTCGAGGCCGGGTGCTCGTGGCCCTCGGCCCGTCGGCAGGTCTCGACCAACGCTTCGGCCAGGCGGTGTTCGTTGGTCCGTTCCTCGGCCGGCACCGCCTGGTCGTCGGGGTGGTCCTGGTGGTGCCGTCGGAACAGCTCGTCGGCCCGACGGTTCAGTTCGCTGGTGACGATGGCCCCCCATTCGGGGTCGAGCTCGCCGGCGATCTGGGTCATGCCCTGACGGTTCTTCCAGCAGCGCAGCCGGTTCTTGGCCTTCATCCGCTCCCACTCGCTGCGCCCATCGTCGTCGGAGTGACGCTTGACGAACCGGTCGAGTCGACGCCGGAACTCGAAGGCCGTCTCGCCGGATCCGGCCGCGAGCAGCTCCGCTTCGTGCGCATCCAAGGCGGCCCGCGCCGATGCGTCGGCCTTGGCTCGGGCGTGGGCGATGGCTTCGCCGTGCTCGTCGGTGATGGTGCCGTTCTCGAGGGCGCTCTGGGTCTGCGGCAGCTGACCGAGTTGGGTGGCGGTCTCGGTGCGGCGTTTGGCCTTGCCGGGCCCGCAGTTCTGTCTGCGGTTCAGCCGGTCGGCGGTGTCCTTGGCCGGGTCCGACGGGTCCTTTTCGAGGTCGGCCAGGGCCCGGAGCAGGCGGGCTTCGCGCCCGGAGGTCCAGGACCGCATCCCCTCGGCCAGACCGAGTCGTTCGTCGATCTCGGCGCGGGTGAGCTTGTGGGGCTCCTGCCCGAGGAGGGCCACGGCTGCGTCAGGATCGAACACCAGTACTACAGTATCAGCCCAGATCAATGGGTACAAGCGTTCGTCACCGAAGTGTTCGTTCTTTCCTCGAGGTCACGCGTCGGAGGGATCTGCGACCCGACCGACGGCCTCCGGGGGTGAATGCCGCGGCTCAGGCAGTGGCGACGAGGCGGTAGCCATCGGCGGCACGCTCGACCCGCCCGCCGCCCGCGCCGCCGAAGAGCGGCGACAGGAGCAGGCCCTGCCGGTCGGCAAGCTCGCCGAGCACCCGGGCCCGTGACACCACGGCGTCCTCACGCTCCTCATCGCCCGGCGCCGGATCCGACACGCCGAGGACCGAGAGGAACAGATGGCCGGGAATCATGGCCAGCTCCCCGCGCGAGTCGAGTTGCACGGCCATGTGCCCGAAGTTCTCACCGGGCCTGTCCACGAGGCTCACGCCGTCGGCGACGGCGCAGGGCGGATCGACGGGGTCGACCAGTCCGGCATCGAACAGCGGCGACAGGTCCGCGTCGGCGAACAAGGGCTCCCCCCGGACATAGGCATCGTGCTCCGCCCGGTCGTACAGGTGGCGGGCGTTCGGGAAGCTGGGCCGCCAGCCGTCGCCGTCGGGCCGGGTGTTCCAGCCCACGCCGTCGATGTGGGTGTTGACCACCGTGTCGACGTCCTCCGGGTCGAAGCCGGCGTCGGCCAGGGCGCCCAGGAGGCGTTCGGCCCGCTCGGCGGCATCGGGCCGCGTGCGCACGAAGTCGTTCGCCAGCCACGGGTCGACCACGATCCTCCGACGACCGCTGGCGATCCCGTAGGCGCTGAAGGCCACGTAGTAGGCGGAGGTGTCGGGGGCCAGGTGGGGCACGGCCCAGTCGGGCACCGGCCGCTCGGAGGGCACCGCAAAGTCGTCGTCCTCGATCCGGACGATCTCGACGTCACCGACCTTCCACCGATGCACGCGGCCAGTCTGACACCGAGTCGAGAGGATCCTCAGGGGTCGAGCAGCCTTCCTCGACATCCTGGGCCTCGGCGCCGCCAGGGAGGCGGCCCCCGCCGATCAGCTGAGGTAGCGCCCGCAGATCGGCCAGGGGCTCGCTCCCCGCTGGGACCAGAGGACCTGGGCCCGGTGGTCCTGCTCGGCAGGCGAGGCGTTGATGGGGTCGCCGGAGCCACCCACGGTGGCCCAGGTGCCGAGATCGAACTGGTAGGCGCCCCGGTAGAGCCCGGAGGGGCTGACGGCCCGGTAGTTGCCGCTCGACTCACACTGGCGCAGGGCCGACCACTGGGCGTAGGAAGGTCCGCCCGGCCACTCGCCGAGGGGGACGAAGGAGCCGTCCGCCGGCGGGCCGCCGACCCCGAGCGAGACGAGTTCGGCGGCCTGGCGGGCGGCCCGTTCGGCGGCCTCGGCCTCGGCCAGCACGACCGCGGCGGTGCGCTGGGCGTCCTCGGCCTCACCGAGCGCCAGCCGGGTGACGGTGATGGTCTCGTCGAGGTCGTCGAGGTGCTCGACGGTGGCGGCCACGGCGTCGGACGCCTGATCCCGCAGGTCCTGGTAGTAGGTGGCGGCCCGGTAGCGGGCGTTGGTGGAGTCCTCCAGCAAGGTGGCCCGGAACGTGTAGTCGAGCGGGTCGAGGTCGGCGTAGGCGATGGTCTCCGCGCTCGGGGCGCTCCCCGCCCCCATGTAGGCCTGGACGGCCAGCCGTTGGGCCCTTGCCCGGGCCTCCCGGAGGTCGAGGGCCGCCTGCTCCCGGCGGGCATCGCGCTGGGCCAGGCGCCGTCCGAACTCGGAGCGCTCGAGTTGGAGCTCGGTGAGCTGGCCCCGGAGGTCGACGACGTCGTCCTCGGCGGCGGCCAGCCGGGTGCTGGCCTCGTCGACCGACACGTCGACGGAGACGGTGTCGCCGCTCTGACCGAGCGCGACCGAGCCCGCGCCCACGAACAGGACGGCGCTGAGAGTGGCGGCAGTGAGCTTGAGCAGGGGCATGAGAGGACCTGGTTCTGGTCCCTCTCATCGGCCGCCAAGGCCCGGTAGCCAAGGGTTCCACGGCCCGCGCGTCCCCGGGCTGACCGGCATCGGGTGGTGTCAGCCTCTGTAGGAGGCGGCATCCTGTCGCCCGTCATGGCCTCGCCCCGCTCGCTCCCGGTCCCCGACCTCGCCCGCTCGACCCTGGTCGTCCCCGCCCCCGGCGAGGGTCCCGGCTACTGGGCCGGGGGACCGAGCGCGGTCGCGTCCGACGGGACGATCTGGCTGGCCTACCGCCTCCGCCGACCCGTGGGCGAGGGTCGGGGTTACGCCAACGTGATCGCCCGATCCACCGACGGCGAGGCCTTCGAGACGGTCGCCGAGCTCCGCGCGGAAGCCTTCGGCGCCGACTCCCTCGAGCGCCCGGCCCTGGTCCGTCGGCCCGATGGGGGCTGGCGCATCTACGTCAGTTGCGCCACGCCCGGGACGTTGCACTGGCAGGTCGACGCCCTCGACGCCGACGAGCCGAGCGCGTTCACCCCCAGCGGGCGCACCACGGTGTTCGCCGGCGACGAGGTCACGGCCCACAAGGACCCGGTGGTCCACACCGGACCCGACGGGTGGCGGGCCTGGCTGTGCTGCCACGACCTCGACGACCCCGGCGGGGCCGATGGCATGTACACCCGCTTCGCCACCAGCCCCGATGGCCTGGACTGGACACTCGACGGCACGGCCCTCGCCCCTCGGCCCGGTGCCTGGGATGCCCGCGGCGTCCGTGTCGCCAGCGTCGTGGCCCGTGACGGTGCCTGGGGGGCGTACTACGACGGCCGGGCCACGGCCGAGCAGAACTGGTACGAGCAGACCGGCATCGCCGAGGGCCCCACGCCGGACCGCCTGACGGCTACGACCGACGCGCCAGTGGCCGTGTCACCCCACGGCGAAGGCAGCTTCCGCTATGTCGACGTGGTGGACCTCGGTGACGGAGGCCTGCGCCTCTACTACGAGGCGGCCGGTCCCGACGGCGCTCACGCCCTCCGAACGGAGTACGTGCCGCCCACCCGGTGACCCCGCCAGTCGTCGAAAGACTGGCCGGTGACCGCCTCCAGGCGTTCGATGTCGTCGACGAGCTCGGCCACGAGTGACGCCCGCTGTTCCTCGGTGAGCTCCGGCCGGTTGGCGTGGCTCCGCTTGAGGGCCCAGAGCAACGGGGCGCCGGCTCGGCGCCAGACCCGCGGGGGCAGCCAGGCCCCGGTGCGGGCACCGCTGCGCACGGCCCACCGCAGCGCGGCGTTCACGGGCGTGTCGGCCACGAACGTGGACACGTTCTCCGACCCGACGGTGCCGACCAGCCCGGGCTCGACGCCGAGGAACGTGGCGATGGCGTCGATGCAGGCCTGGGGCTCGTCGACCAGCTCGCGGTAGCGCAGGACGTGGACCTGGTCCCTCGGGAACACCGAGTAGAGGTGCTCGAGCTGCTCGCCGTAGCGACCCTGGCCCTTGTAGCGCCAGAACGGGGCCCAGCCCTGCCGCTGGCGCTCGTCTTCGGCGGCACAGGCGGCGAGGAAGTCGGCCTCGGGCTCGAGGCCGTCGGACCAGAGGTGGGCCCAGTTGGAGTAGGCGCGGTCCACGGGATCCCGGACGACGGCGATCAGCTTGGCGTCGGGGGCGAGCCGAGCGATCCGATCGTGGGCGTCGAGGTCCTGCAGGTAGAGCGGCGTGCTCTCGCCGACGAGGGTGCCCGGCGGGGCGTCGCGGAACAGGTCCTCGTAGTCGTCCCGGCGCCAGATCCACTCCTGGCGCGAGTGTGCGTCACCCGGACCGGTCTGGCGGGGCGGCGGCTGGTTGTCGCAGAGGAAGAACTTCGGTTCCTTCACCGGTGACAGGAAGAGCTCGGGGTGGTCGGCGAGGGCGGCGTGCAACGCCGTCGACCCGGCCTTCGGGGCCCCCATCACGATGAAGTCCGGCATCGTCATCCTGGCGTTCCTCCAGATTCCATAATGTGGATGGTAGTTCCATTTCTGCTGAGCGCATGCTACGAACAGGGCCGATGACCAAGCTCGCCAGCCACCCGCCCACTGCCGTTCCGACCCTCGACCCCGAGCCGGTCGGACACGTAGACGTTGCCGTCGTGGGGGCGGGGGCCGCCGCCACCCTGCTGATGGCGCAACTCGAGCGCCGTTGGGTGGGGGACCTTCCCCGTACAGCCCTCATCGAGAAGGGGCGATGTCTCGGCCCGGGTGTCGCCTACCGGACCGACGACACGCGGCACCGCATGAACGTGCGCAGCTGCCAGCTCACCGCCTTCCCCGAGCAGCCCGACGACTTCGTGGCCTGGGTCCGGGAGCGGGATCCGGCCGCGGGCCCGGACGACTACGTCCCCCGGGCCCTGTTCGGCCGCTACCTGCGCGATGTCCTCGACCGGGCCACTGCCACCGCCCGCGTCACCCGGATCCACGCCGACGTCACCTCCGTGCTCCACGGGCCGCCGTGGCCGGCGCCCAAGGAGCCAAAGGCGTTCGGCGGCGAAGGGGTGCTCCTGGTCGATCGGGACGGACCGGTCGTTCGGGCCGACCACGTCGTCTTGGCCATCGGGGTCCCGCCCACGGGCCCCCGGCGCTTCGCCGTCGACCCCGAGGCGGAGGCGTCCGGCCGGTACATCGACGACCCCTGGCCCGGCGCCGGGCTCCAGGCGGTCGCCGGCGCGGACCGCGTCGTCCTCGTCGGGACCGGCCTGACCATGGTCGACGTGGCCCTCAGCCTGCTCGACGGTCACGACGTGCGGGAGGTCGTGGCCGTGTCCACGACCGGCCGCCTGCCGGAGGCCCATCCGGCTGTCCGTGCTCTGGCGACCCGTCCCGTCGGCCGGCCCGACGAGGCCACGGCGCGGGGGGTCGTCCGCTGGCTGCGAGAGGTCTGCGCGGCGGAGCCCGCCGGTTGGCCGGCCGCCGTCGACGCGGTGCGTTGGGCGTCGCCCGACATCTGGGCCGCCCTCCCAGTGGGGGAGCAGGCCCGCCTCCTGCGTCTGGCCGGCTCGCGCTGGTCCCGGCACCGTCACCGGATGCCGCCCGCGGTCGCCCGGCAGGTCGAGACCGTCCGCCGAGCCGGACGACTGCGCCTGCGCGCCGGCCGGGTCCACGCCGTCCGTGCCGGTGCCGGTGGGGTGACCGCCCACGGGCGACGACGTACGGATGAGGACCTCGTCCTGGAGGCCGATGCCGTCGTGAACTGCTCCGGCCCTCCGGGGATCTGGTCCACCACCGATCCCGTGGTCCGCGAACTGGTCGACACGGGCACGGTCGGCGTGGGCGCGCACGGCCTCGGCCTGGCGGTGGCCGATGACGGTGCCGTGCTCGACCCGGCCGGCGTCCCGCTGCCCCAGCTGTCCGTGCTCGGCGCCCTCCGGCGGGGGACCGAGTTCGAGGCCACCGCCGTCCCCGAACTGCGGGCCCAGGCCGAGCGCCTCGTCCCCCGCCTGGCCCGCCGCGTCGCCCGCCACCGCTGACGGGTCGGCGGTCCGCTCGGGCCCGAGCGGGGCTCGGGTGACCGGTAGGTTGGCCGTGATGGTCGACGAGGCACCGCGCAGCGGCACGCAGGCGGTCGAGCGAGCACTGGCGATCCTGCGGGTCCTCGAGCAGGGCCCCGACACACTGCCCCTGACCGAGCTCGCGGATCGGGCCGGACTCTCGGCCAGCACGACCCACCGGCTGGTCCGCGCGCTGTGCGACGCCGGGATCCTGCGCCAGGACCTTCGCAGCGAGCAGTACGGGCTCGGGCCCCGGCTGGTCGCCCTCGGCCAGCGGGCGGAGGCCACGCTCGGCCTGGCGGACGTGCGCCCGACGCTCGAGCAGCTGGCGGTGGACACGGGGGAGTCGGTCAACCTCGGCGTGCTCGACGGGGCCGAGGTGGTCGTCCTCCTCTGCATCCCCTCGGCCCAGCGCCTGCGCTTCGACCAGGCCGCCGGCTCCCGGGTCCCGGCTCACGCTTCGGCGATGGGCAAGGCCCTGCTCGCCTTCACCGCCGACCCCGAGGCCACCGTCCGGGGCCTGCCAGACCTGGCCGCCCTGACCGGGCACTCCATCACATCCCGGGACGGCCTGCGCTCCGCCCTCGACGCCGTGCGGGACCAGGGCTGGGCCATCAACGACGAGGAGCGGGAGGCCGGCGTGCGCACGGTCGCCGCCCCGGTCCTGGGCCCCGACGGCACGGCGCAGGCCGCCATCGCCGTCCAGGGCCCGACGGTGCGCATGACCGACAACCGCCTGCCCGAGCTCGCGGCCGCGGTACGGGTGGCGGCCGACGCCGTGGCCGGGGGTCTGATCGCCCGCTGAACCGCCTTCCCCCGAGTTGGGGTTGTGGAATAGCAATCCACAATGTAGAAAACCCGACGGATCCCGTCGACTATCTACGGAGGACAGCGCGTGCCGCTTCACCTGCACTGGTTCCTGCCCACGGCAGGGGACAGCCATGACGTCGTCGGCTTCGGCCCGGCGACGGGCGACCGCCCGCCGACCCTCGAGTACCTGACCGAGGTCGCGGTGAACGCCGAGCGGCTCGGCTTCGACGGGGTCCTGACCCCGGTCGGCTCCCAGTGCACGGATCCCTGGATCGCCACCGCGGCGCTGATCGGGGCGACCCGCCGGCTCCGGTTCATCGTCGCCGTGCGCACCGGCTCGGCCTCGCCCACCCTCGTGGCCCAGCAGGCCGCCGGCTTCCAGCAGCTCTCCGGTGGACGGGTCGTGCTCAACGTCGTGACCGGGGGCGACCCCGAGGAGCAGCGCCGCTACGGCGACTGGCTCGACCACGACGCGCGCTACGCCCGCACCGACGAGTTCCTGACCGTGATCCGGGGGTCGTGGGGGGCTGTGCCCTTCGACTTCGACGGCGACCACGTCCACGTGGCCGGGGCGACCGCCGGTCTCGACGCCGCTCCGGTGCCCCCGATCTTCTTCGGCGGGGCGTCACCGGCGGCGCTCCGGGTGGCGGCCCGTCACGCCGACGTCCACCTCAGCTGGGGCGAGAGCGCCGACCGGCTCGCCCCCGGCCTGGCCCGGATGCGGGAGGTGGCGGCCGAGCACGACCGTCGGCTGCAGTTCGGGGTCCGGCTCCACGTCATCACGCGGGAGCGGGCCCGCGACGCCTGGGCCGAGACCGACCGACTGCTCGACGCCATGCCCCCGGCCCTCATCGCCCGGGCCCAGCGGGAGTTCGCCAAGAGCCAGTCCGTCGCCCAACAGCGGATGATGGCGCTGCACAACGGGCGTACGGACGACCTGGTCGTCGGCCCCAACCTGTGGGCCGGCTTCGGTTTGGTGCGCGGGGGCGCGGGCACGGCCCTCGTGGGCAGTCACGACGAGGTGGCGGAGCGCCTCGTCGAGTACCACCGCGCCGGGTTCGACCACGTGATCCTGTCGGGCCAACCCCATGTCGAGGAGGCCTCGTGGTTCGGCGAGGGGGTCATGCCCCTCCTGGCTCGAGAAGGCCTCCTGGCCGGTTCGGCGCCGGAGCCTGCTCTGGCCGGTACTCGATGACCCGGCCATTGCCGGCCCGGCTCCGAGCCGACATCGCTCACCACGTCGCCGACGCCCCCTGGCTGTGGGCCGACCACGTGCACCACGACCCGGGCGGCCGCCGACCCGTCCGCCTGCTGGGCAACGAGCGCTATGAGGTCTGGGTCATCGGCTGGATCCCGGGTCAGGCCGTGGAGCTCCACGACCACGGGGCGTCGGCCGGTGCCTTGGTGGTGACCGAGGGCGAGCTCGTCGAGATCACCGGACGGTCGCGATTGCGACGTCGGGTCCTGCGCACCGGCACGACCCGAGTCATGGGCCCGGCCCACGTGCACGACATCGTCAACGCCGGCCCCGCCCGGGCCACGTCCATCCACGTCTACTCGCCGCCCCTGCGCCTCATGACCTTCTTCGACCCGGTCGGCGGCCATCCCACCCGCACCGAGCGGGTGGCCGCCGGCGCGCCGGTGCTGGGGCTGGACCCCGCGCCCTTCCTGCACCCCGCGGGAGCAGCCCGTGGCTGAGTCCAGCGCCGTCGAACGGGTGCTGCACAGCGTCCGATCCCACTTGGACCGGGTCGCCGTCGAGGACCTGGCCGACGAGGTGACCGCCGGGGCCCTCGTGGTCGACATCCGCCCCGAGGTGAACCGCGACGCCGAGGGCGAGCTGCGGGGCGCGGTCGTGATCGAGCGCATCCACCTGGAGTGGCGCCTCGACCCGACCTCGCCGGACCGCATCGCCGAAGCCGTTCCTGGTCGGCGGGTCGTGGTCGTGTGCAACGAGGGCTACGCCTCGAGCCTGGCCGCCACCTCGCTCCGCCTGGTCGGCGTCGACCGGGCCACCGATCTGATCGGCGGCTACCGAGCCTGGCGCCGGCACACCGATCTCCATGTTCCGTCAACCGAGGAGGTACTGACATGGCAGTGACCGACGAGCTGCTCGGCCACAACGACGCCTATGCGTCCGACTTC
>DATDAH010000218.1:0-19817 GCA_036525535.1 Acidimicrobiales bacterium | reverse complement strand
CAGTTCCAGGTCGAGTCCTGGCAGGCCCTTCCGTCGGAGTGGCCCGGCGCGGCATGGCGTCTCGCCGATGGCCTCACCTACGTCGCGAAGGACAGGACCATCCGCACCTACGACTACCCCACCAACACCTTTGGGGACCCGTTCGAGATCCCGGGACTCACCAAGATCTCCGGACTCGACTTCGACGACGTGACCGGTGATCTCCTGGCCGTCAACAACAAGGAACGCCTCTACCGGGCGTCGATGAGCACCAGGACCCTTCGTGAGGGTTGGCAAGGCATCAGCCTCACCGGTCTGGGCCTCCTCGACACCCGTGCGGTCGAGGTCATCGGTGAACAGGTGCTCATCTCCGACGGCGCCGACGCCAACGCGCGGCCGAACACGGATCCGATGTCCCACGCGGTCTTCGTGCTCGACGTCGCGGCCGACACCACCGATCCCACCGTCACGATGGCGCGGCCGCCCGCGGGGGCGGTCTACGCCCGGAACCGGGTCGTGAACGCCGGCTTCTCCTGCGCGGACACAGGGGGTTCCGGGCTCGCGTCCTGTGTGGGCACGGTGGCCAACGGACAGGCCATCGACACCGCCACCGTGGGCCAGCACACCTTCACGGTGACGGCGACCGACAACGCGGGGAACACGGCTGAAGTCACCCACACCTACACCGTGGGCAACGGCCGGCCCGACGCCCGGATCCGTCGGGGCAACGGTGCGCTGGTCGGCCGCGACATCTACGGCAGCACCGGCTCCGGCCAGACCCGCACCGGCACCGCCGGCGGCGGCCACCGCGTCACCTATTACGCCTCCATCCAGAACGACGCCCCCTTCGCCGAACGACTCCGCCTCCGGGGCGAGCCGTCGACTCCCAACTTCACGATCATCTACCGCAATCCCGCGGGGACCAACATCACCAACCAGGTCACGGCCGGGACCTACACCTCCCCCAACCTGGTGACCGGGGGCACGCACCGGATCAAGATCACCGTCACCGTGCGTGACACCGCGCCCAACCACGCATCCGTGGCCCGCACCCTCACCGCCATCTCCACCAGCCACCCAACGATCGAGGACACCGTCAGGTTCATCACCAGTCGATCATGAGCACTGGCGCTTTTCGCCGCGCAGGCTCATGATGATGTCATCGGTGGCGGCTACTCGCCCCGCACGCAGTGGGAGGCTGTTGATTCGGATTCGCATCGAGTTCGACTGACCCAGCGAGGTTCGTTCCTCCGTCGAGATGCGCCGCCGACTCGGGAAGGGATGACACGATGAGAAGAGTCTGGTTCCTCGTCCTTGCGGTGCTTGCCGTCTCGGTGGTCGGGTTCGACGACGTCGCGGTGGGCAGCGATGAGCGACACTACGGTGGCCGTCATCACACGGGCCCTCCGGACACGTTCGTCACGGATTGGGATGCGATCGGCACCCAGGCGTTCAGCGCCGCGGCACTGACGCCGGCCGAGGGTCACACGATCTTCGCCTATGTGGGGATCGCGGTCTACGACTCGGTGATGGCGATCGAGGGCGGGTACGAGCCGTTCGCCGTCGAGGTCGATGCGTCCAGGCATGCCTCGTCCGAAGCGGCGGTGGCGGCGGCTGCCCATGGCATTCTCGTCCACTACCTCCCGGCTCAGGCGGAAACGATCATCAATCCGGCCTACACCGCATCGTTGGAGCCGATCTCTGACGGCCGAGCCAAGTCCGCCGGCATCGCCACCGGGGAGGAGGTCGCCGCTCGGCTCATCGCACTGCGGGCCGACGACGGCTTCCGGGATGCGGTGACGTACACGCCGCCGAGCCCGCCGATCCCCGGTGTGTGGATCCCGACCGCCACCACGCCGCCGATCGGCCCCTACCTCGGCCTCATGGAGCCGTTCAGCCTCGACTCAGCTGACCAGTTCCGTCCGGACGGACCACCGGAGCTGCGCAGCCACCGGTGGGCACGGGAGTACAACGAGGTCCAGGAGATCGGCTCGAGCGCGAGCATGACCCGGACAGACGACCAGACCCTGGCGGCCCGGTTCTGGGGTGAGCCCCCGGTGCAGCAGGCCCGTGGCTCGTTCCGCAACTTCGTGCTCGACCACGAGCTCGACATCGCGCAGGCAGCACGGTTCATGGCGATGGTCTCGGTGACCTATGCCGACGCCCTCATCGCCTGCTTCGACGCCAAGTACCACTACGCCTTCTGGCGACCGATCACCGCGATCAGGGCCGGCGACACCGACGGCAACCGCAGGACCGTCGCCGACCCCGCGTGGTCCCCTTTGCTTCCCGGCACGCCGAACCATCCCGAGTACCCGAGCGCTCACTCCTGCATCACACCGGCGGGGGGACGCGTCATCGCCAGTTTCCTGGGCACACGCCACATCGATTTCACCGTCCCGAGCCTTACCGGCCTCGGCGACCGGCACTTCGACCGTGTCCGGGACCTGCAGTACGAGGTCGGCAACGCGCGCATCTGGGGTGGCATCCACTACCGCTCGGCGGTCGAAGACGGGGTCGAGATCGGCACGGAGGTGGTGGATGAGGTGCTCGATCACAACTTCCATCGGACGCACGACTAGGGGCGCCGCCATGCTCGCGGAGGGTCAGGCGGAGGAGCGGTAGTCGAAGTCGGTGGCAAAGGACGCCCGGCGCCGACCGCGGAGCTCCCAACGGAGGACCTCGTCCGTCGACGTCAGCACGTCGCCGTAGAGCTCGGTACCCGGATGGTCGAAGCCGGGGATACCACATTGGACCTCGCCGGCCCCGGAGGCGGCGCCTTCGGCCTCGACGGTGAGGTAGCCGGTAACGTCGATGCGCTTCCGGGCTTCTACGTGTTCGACGGTGATGCGTGCGGACCGGATGGCGTGGACCTGCCCGATGGCCGGCCCGTAGAGCTGGCTGACCGTGCCCCCGGCGCGCCCGAGGAAGATGTCAGCCAGCGCGTCATGCTGCGAGGGCTCGGCGCGATCGTCGACGTACAGCACGACCTCCCAAGGAGTGCTCGGCTGTACCTCGTCGTGGTAGCGCAGCGACAGGACGACCTTGAGGTCGGTGAGGTCGACGGGCCCGTGGTGCCCGTCGAGGACGTGCCAGGAGAGGCTTCCGTAACAGACACCGTGCGTGGACGGACCTCCCGGTACACCACGAATGGCACGGCAGGGACAGATGGCGTCGCAGTTGCAGCCCTCGAAGTACGAGCCGCGCACTCGCCACTCCACTCGGGACCCGCCACTGGCCACGGTCGTTCCTCCCTCCGGGAGCGTAGGACACCGCCCGTGATGACGACCACCCGCAACCCTTTTCCGTGCACGCAGCTGGAGAGAGGAGTACAAACGATCCGTAGACCAGATCGAGGAGGGGCCGATGGCGTGGAGTCTGGAAGGCAACTACTTCGAGAACTGCTCCTGTGACACGATCTGTCCCTGCACCTGGTCGGGCCTGACGGCATCGGCCACCCATGACCGCTGTTTGGCGATGCTCGCCTTTCACATCGACGACGGTGAGGTCGAAGGCGTCGATGTCAGCGAGCTGACGTTCGCCCTGGTTGTCGACTCCCCACCCGTCATGGCCGACGGTGACTGGAAGGTAGGCGTGCTCCTGGACGGGAGCGCGTCGCCCGAGCAGGCCCAAGCCCTCGGACGGGTGGTCGGTGGCGAGCTCGGCGGACCTCCGGCCATGCTGACTCCACTGATCGGGGAGATGGCCGGCATCGAGCAGGTCGACACCGAGTGGCGTCAGTCCGACGGGACGTACGGCGTGCGCTTCGGCGACCTCGTCGATGTCGAGGTCGAGACCTACCACTCGGGCGGTCTCCCCGACCCTGTGCAGCTCACCAACGTGTTCCACCCGGCCAGCACCACGCTGACAGTGACCCCGGCGACAAGATCCAACGTGAATGCCTTCGGCATCAGGTTCGACGGCACCGGCACCAGCGGCTTCGCCGCCCCCTTCGCCTGGTCCGCGTGACCGCACCGGCGACCGACGCCGAAGAGCGCTCGTACCAGCTCACACCGACGACCATCGCCCTGTTGGGTGTCGCCGCCCTGGCCTGGGCGGGTGTGGTGGCCGTCGCCCGGGAGATGGGCAACGGCAGCGGCACCATGGGCCTGCCGTTGAACGAGTTCCTGCCGATGTGGTCGCTGATGATGACGGCCATGATGCTGCCCGCCGTCGCGCCGGTCGCCGCCCTGTACGTGCGAACCTTCAGAGCGAACCCCCGTCGCCGGACCGCACTCTTCGTCACCGGCTACCTGCTGATATGGAGTGCGGCGGGACTCCTCGCCTTTCTCCTCCTCCGCCTCGTCGACCGCCAAGTGATGGACTCCCCCACCGCCATGCGGGCGATCGCGGTCGTCGTCCTCGTCCTCGCAGGCGTCTACCAGTTGTCGCCGCTCAAGCAGGTGTGCCTACGCCACTGCCGGTCGCCGCTCGGACAACTGCTCCGCTACGGCAACGTCAAAGGAGCGACGCGGGACCTGAAGGTCGCGCTGCACCACGGCGGGTTCTGTCTCGGCTGCTGCTGGGGACTCATGGCCCTCTTCATCGCCTTCGGCGTGATGAACATCTGGGTGATGCTCGCGCTCACTGCCGTCGTGGTGAGCGAGAAGGTGCTCCGCCGGGGCGAGCAGATCGGTCGCCTTGCCGGGGTGGGGTTCCTCGCCATCGCCCTGCTGATCATCGCGTCGCCGACCGTCGCCGACCGGCTGGTGCCGTCGACTACGGCGAGTGACTCGATGACGGAGATGTGACGCCGTGGCCTGAGACGCGACGTGGTCAGGCGTTGGACGGCGTCCGCATGTCGGCGCTCTGCGTGAAGAACAGGTAGGCGACGCGGTCGACCATCGCGACGTCGAGGACCCGGTCCATGTCCTCGTAGTCGCTGATCGAGCTCACCAGCTCGCAGACCACCGCGGGGAGGTAGGGGCGCAGGTCGCCGTCACCCTTCTCGCAGCTGACCGCACGCAGGTGCTCGGCGGCGCCGGGGCCGACGGTGACGCCGGACGCGCGGGCGACCCCATGGAGGATCTGGTCGAACTGGTCGTCGTCGATCGAAGGGATGAGCACCTTGCTGCGAATGCGCCGGAAGAAGGCCTCGTCGGCGAGGGTCGCCGGCTCCATGTTCGTGGAGAAGACGATCTTGGTGAGGCAGGGCAGCTCGAACTTCAGGCCGTTGTCGAGCGTGAGGTAGTCGATGCCGCGGTCGAGCGGGACGATCCACCGGTTCAGGAGCTCTTCGGGCGTCAGCGACTGTCGTCCGAAGTCATCGATCACGAGGATCCCGTTGTTGGCCTGCATCTGCAGCGGCGCGGCGTAGATTCCCGCCGCCTCGTCGTAGCTCAGATCGAGCTGGGACGCCCGGAGCTCGCCACCCACGATCACGCTCGGCCGCGTGCAGAGCACCCAGCGAGGATCCAGTCCCTTGGGCTGCGGATCGGTCGCCTGGTGGACGACCGGATCGAACACCGTGATGATCTGGCCGTCGACCTCGACGGCCCGAGGGACGACGACCTGATCGTCGTGGACCCGGATCAGGCGCTCGGCGATCGAGGACTTGCCCGTCCCCGGGGGTCCGTACAAGAAGATCGCGCCCTTGGCCAGGATGGCGGGACCGAGCTCGTCGAGGAGGCGGTCGCTGATGACCAGGTCGGTGAACGCGGCGCGGATCGTGTCGTGGTGGATCTTCGGCTGCCGGTGCTGCCCCCGGACGACCTGGGCGTAGTCCGTGAGGCTCACGGGCATCGCCCCGGCGTAGCGGGAGAGGCGCATGCGATCGATCGCCTGTGTACGGCCGAGCTCGGTGACGCCGAGCTTCAGGTTTCGTCCTTCGAGGCCACTGACCTCCAACAGGTTCGCATGGCGCAGTTGCTCGACCGCCGACTCCATGAGCAACGGCGTGACCGCGAGAGCGGTCGCCAGTTGCATCGTCGACGTGTGACCATCGAGCAGTGCCCGGCGCAGCACGATGTCGAGGATCATGGACTCGGGCACGCCGAGCCCAGCGATGTGCCTAGGGGGCTGGAAGTCGACTACGCCCACGGCGGCGCGCTCCGGTCCTCGTTGACCGTCCTGCGGCCCGCAGGCGTGGTTCGGCTTCCTCTCCAGTGCACCATCCCAACCTGCTTCGGCAGCATCACACAGGTGATGAAGGAAGAGGGGCCGTCCGACCTATGCCCGACGCGTCAGCGGCTCGTGCCACGGACCGGCGAAGATGGCGCCGGTGATCTATGCCTTCGGGGAGTACGAGCTCGACCTCCGGCGCTTCGAGCTGCGCCGGGACGGCATCGTGCGCCCGGTCGGGCCGCAGGTCTTCGATGTCCTCGCCCGCCTGATAGGAGAGCGGGACCGGGTCGTGACCAAGGAGGAGCTCCTCGACGAGGTGTGGGGTGACCGGTTCGTGAGCGAGAGCGCGCTCACCAGCCGCATCAAGGCGGCGAGGCCGGCGGTCGGTGACGACTGTCGGGCCCGGCGCGTGGTACGCACCGTGCATGGCCGGGGCCGGTGTTCCTCGCCGAAGCGAAGGAGTTCCTCGCCTCCTGACCGGTGTACCCGAGCGGCACAACTTCACCGCTGGGAGGTGTGCCAGCACCCGGCACCGCCCCCGGGCAGCCTCCTGGCCGGTTCGTCCGGCCAGTCGTAACGTCGGGCCGTGCAGGTGCCGTGGTCGGCTGAGGCCCCCTCGGGCGTCTTGGCGCGCGCCCAGCTGCGCACCCGATGGCGGGCTCTCCTGGCCCTCGGCCTGCTGGCCGGAGTGACCGCCGGGTTCGCCGCCGCCGCCCTGGGCGGCGGGCTGCGGTCGCGAACGGCCCTCGACCGGCTGGAGGAGCGGGAGCACGCCGCCGACGCCGTCGTCTTCCCCGGCCAGGTCGGGCTGCTGACCGCCGATTGGGACCGCCTGGCCGAGGAGCCGGAGATCGAGCAGATCGCCGTGTGGGCCCTCCTGTTCGGCAACTTCGACCTGGATGCGCTGCCCCCGGAAGCGCGGGAGGAGGCGGCGCTGGGTGGCGGCCTCGTCTTTCCCTCGGTCGACGGGACCTGGCTGGGCGAGGTCGGGCGCCCGGTCGTGGTCGAGGGGCGGATGTACGACCCCGATGCCGCCGACGAGGTGGTCGTCGACGAGCAGACGCCGGGGCTCGAGGTGGGCGACGTCGTCCCGTTCACCCCGTTCGCGCCGTACCAGATCGAGGAGTCCTTCACGGGCGGCACGGCTCGGGGGCCTGCGCTCGAGCTGCGGGTCGTGGGCCGGGTGCGAACGATCAACCAGTTCTTGTTCACGGGCGGCCAGGTGCTGGTGTCGCCTGGGGTACTGGCCGCCCACCGCGACGAGATGCTGCTGATCGAGAACGCCGATGTGCGGCTCGTGCACGGCGCCGACGACCTTGAGGCCCTCCAGCGGTCGGTGAACGAGATCCTGGCCCCGGGAACCCCGATCCTCGACCTCCACGAATCGTCTCGCCGGGTCGAGACCACCACCTCGGTGGAGTGGACGGCCCTTCTCGTGCTGGCCGCCACGGTGGCGGCGGCGGGCCTGATCCTCGTCGGCCAGGCCGTCGGCCAGTCGGCGGCGGCCTCGGTCGATGACCTCCCCACCATCCAGGCCCTCGGGATGACCCGAGCGGACGCGATCCGGGTTGCCGTCGTCACCCACCTCCCGACCGCAGCCGTCGCCGCGGCATCAGCCTTGGTCGTCGGGGTGCTGACCTCGATTCGATTCCCCGTGGGCACCGCCGCTGCGATCGATCCCGACCGGGGCGTGCAGCCGTCCTGGGCGGTGCTTGTGCCCGTCGTGCTGCTCGTGGCGTTCGCGGTCCTCGGCGGTGTGGCCGTACTGGCCGCCCGGGCCAACCGAGCGAGGACCCGCCCCGAACGGGCGGGCGGGCCGCTGGCCTGGGTGCGCCGCGTCTCCCCACTGCCGGTGGGTCTGGGCACCACCATGGCCCTTCACACGGGGCAGGGAAGGGCCAAGGTCCCGGTCCGTCAGGCTCTGGTGGGAGCGATAGTCGGGATCCTCGGCGTGGTCGGGGCCATGATCATCGACGCCGGGCTCGACGACGCCGTCGAGCACCCCGAACGGGCCGGGGTGGCGTGGGACGCCTTGGTCCAGCCCGACACTCCCGACCTCCTGCCGACCGACGTAAGCCCGGACCTCATGGCTGCGGTCGCCGCAGTGGACGAGGTCGACGACGTGTCCGCCGTCGACCGGCTGGCGATCGACGTCGACGGCGTCGGGGTCCCCGGCTTCGCCAGCCGTCCCCGTCAGGGAGAGACCACGCCCGACATCTCCCTGGTCCTGACCGACGGACGGGCCCCGGAGGGTGACGCCGAGGTGGCCCTCGGGCCGGCCACCCTCCGAGACCTGGACGTGGCGATCGGCGACACCGTCGAGGTCGGCGACGAGGGTCGGCCGATGACCGTCGTCGGCGAGGCCCTGTTCCCGTCCGACGTGCACGCCGCCTTCGACGAGGGGGTCTGGTTGGCGTCACCGGGATGGGACGGCGTCGTCCCACCGCTCGACGAGGGAACCGGGACCGGACCCGACCGCTTTGTGGCCATCCGCTTCGACGCTGGCGTGGATCGCGACGACGGTGTCGACGCGGTGGCCGCCCAACTCGGCGACCGGGCGGTCGCGGTCAGCCCCGTCGAGATCCCCGTCGAGATCGAGAACCTGCGCAGGGTGCGGACGCTGCCGACGGTGCTGGCGGTGTTCCTCGCCCTCCTGGCCGTCGCCGCCGTCGGCCACGTGCTGTTCACCTCGGCCCGGCGGCGCAGCCAGACCTTTGCCGTCCTGCGGGCCCTTGGCCTCACCCGCACGGAGGCGCGGTATGTGCTCAACAGCCAGGGCACCACGATCGGAGTGATCGGCCTGCTCGTCGGCATCCCGATCGGCGTCCTCATCGGGCGTTGGGGCTGGAGCTACATCGCCGCTCAGGTCCCGCTGGACGACGTCGCCCCGTCGGCATGGCTGGCGGTGGCCGTGGTGGTGCCCGGTGCCCTCCTGGTGGCCAACGCCCTGGCCCTCTGGCCCGGCCGCCGGGTCGCCAATCTGCGCCCGGCCGAGATCCTGCGGTCCGAGTAGGCCCCGCGTCAGCCGTTCAGGCGCGGGGGTGACTGAGGTCTCGCAGCACGCGCACCTCGAGCTCGCGGTCCTCCAACTGGCTCTTGACGACGTCGCCGATGCTCACGATCCCGACCAGCCGATGGTCCTCGACCGCCACGACATACCGGCTGCGCCGGTGGGTCATCTCGGCCATCAGGTCACGGATCTCGTCGTCGGGGGCGCAGGTCGTGACGTCGTCCTTCATGAGGCGCGACACCGGCTGGGCCAGGAGATCGCCGCCCGCGTCGGCGAGACCGCGCACGACATCCGTCTCGGTGACGATGCCGTCCACGTGAACGCCGTCGGACGAGACCACGACGGCCCCGATCCGGTCCGCGCGGAGGCGCTGGACGATGTCCGCAACCGAGGCATCGGGCGCCACGGTGACCACCTCGTGCCCCTTCTCTTGGAGGATGCCTCGCACCTTCACGGTGGTCCTCCTTCACTCGGCCGGTGCCATCACGGTACGCCTCCGCGGCAGGCGAGTCACCTCCCCCTCGGAACCGCCACCGCGGCGCCCCCGCCCTGACCGGGGCCCCGGGTCACCCTCGATCCGGCGCGCGGTAGAACTCGTCGGCGGCTTGGACGGCGAAGGCCTCGACCCCGAACTGCTGGACCAGCGGCTCGACCTGGCTGGCCTGGGCGCGCAGGGCCCGCACCTTCCGGTCGAGCAGATCTCCCTCGGCCCGGAACCAGACCGCCAGGTCGTCGTGCGGGACGGTCGGGGGCACGGCACCGGGCACCATCATCACCTGGCTCAGGTCGACGCCGTGGTCGGCGAAGAGCTGGACCCACTCCTCGGTCATGGCGGCGTAGAGCAGGCGGGTCGGGTGTTGGGCGGCGGCCACGGCCTGGGTGGTCCACCGGCTGATGGCGATGTGATCGACGTGGAAGGTCTGGCCGTCGGGGCCGAAGGTAAGCGTGGTGTCCGGCCGGACCTCGTCGATGAGCTCGGCGATGCGGGCCACCGGGATCTCGTCGGGCACCTCCTCGCCGGCGCCGTCCGGCAGATCCAGCCAGTGATGCTCTTCCACTCCGAGGATCCCGAGACACGCCGTCATCTCCGCCGTGCGCACTGCCGCCCGCTCCTCTTCGGAGCGTGGGTCGTCGTCGGGAAAGCCGAGCTCGCCCCGGGTGGCGGTGACACACACGACCCGTCGGCCCTCGTCGACGGCCTTGGCCATGAGCGCGCCGGCCAGATAGGCCTCGTCGTCGGGATGGGCGAAGACGGCCAGGATCGAGCCGAGCTCGCCGTCGTGGTCGGGGCCGGTCACGGCCAGCATCATGGCGAGCGTTCGCGCCGGTGTCGATCACGCCGCCAGGTCCGGAGACGGCCAAGGGCTTCTCCGCGGTCGACGCGCCGCCGATCCGTCCTTCCTGGTCGCGGGCATGGAGGCCACGGCGACCTCGTCGGCATGGGCCTGCTCACCCAGGACTTGGCGGACCGCTTCGTCGAGGGCACCACTACTGCCGGCCGGGACGGCCGCTTCTGGATGAGCATGACCAGGACCACCGTGGTGGCCCGTCGGCCGGGCTAGCGGCTCCCCCCGCGAGACCGTTCAGCGAGGCCGCGCTGCGCCTCCTGCCGCTCGCCATCCCCACGGGTGCCCTGACCGCGCTCGTCGCCCTCGCGATCGTCCTCGTCGACCGGGCTTCGGGCGCCCTGAACGTCAGCGCCGATGATGTGGCGCACGTGCAGTCCGGTCCTCCGCTTGAGGCGACTCGGGACGTCGAGCCCGAGCCATTTGGAGATGCCGTGCGGAAGCGTTGAGACGATGATGCCGTCGAACGAGTCGCCGCCGTCGCGGCGGATGGCGTGCTCGACGGCCTCCACCGGGTTCGAGTCACCCACTTCGCCCGACACCGCCAGGCCGGCGGTGGTGAACGCGAGCCGCGCGTCCTCCAGCCGCAACTCCGCTCGCCGCCTGACCTCACCCTCGGACCACGTCAGCCCGCCACCGTGGTACTCGGGCACCACCAGATGGAACGTGCAGGGGCCTTCGGCCAACTGATCCCGCATGGCCTCGAGCAACTCGGGGCTGCCCAATGTCTGGTGGGCGACGACGAGGTAGCGGCGCACACGAGCACCTCCTGGTCGAACCGCCTCAGATTACGACGACCGCACCGAGGGGACCAGGGGGCAGGCGCGTGGCGAGAGTCAGCCGGCACGGACCCGGCCACGTGCTGCCCACGCGGCGGCGGTCACGACGAACGGTGGCTCCGGGAGCAGGTCGCGGCAGCGCTCCGCCAAGCGCATCCGCTCGTGCTGGCCCAGCGCCGACACGTACGAGCCGGCCGGCCCGACGCCGAGCTCAAAGGGTTGCCACCACTCCTCAAAGGTCTGGTGCTCGACGTCGATGGCGAGCTCGGCCTGCTCTACGGCTTCGAGACCTGCGTCGCCGAGCAGCCGCGCGAGGTGACCACGGCGCGTACCTGGGAGGGAGCCCTCGCCGGGAGCCTGGGGGTCGAGATCGGTTGCCGCCGCCCAGAAGAGGCTGAGCGGGCTCCCGCCCTCGTCGAAGTCCCAGACACACGCCGCCACGACTCCACCGGTCTTGACGACACGACCCATGTCGCAAAGGCCTGCGACCGGATCGGTCATGAAGTGCACGACCAGCTGGGCAAGCGCGGCGTCGAACGTGTCCTTCGGTAGCGGAAGCCGCTCGGCGGCTGCGCGGTGCACCTCGACTCGGGGATGTCGCCCCCGGACGGCTTCCACGAAGGGCTCCGACGGATCGATGGCGACGACCGACTCCTCACCCAGCCGCTCGACCAGCTCGGCGGTGAGCGCGCCAGGACCACATCCGACGTCGACCACCCGCCGCCCGGACGCGATGCCGACGAAGTCCGCGAACACGGGGGCGAGCGGGACGGAGTACCGACCCATGAACCGGTCGTAGGCGTCCGGAGAGACGGCAAACCCCACGAGTGAGAACTTACGCTTCCGGTGGGACCCGCCGGCTGTGACCGCCGCACCGGCGTCGCCCCCGTGCGACACTCGCCCTGTGGACTTCGGGGCCCATCTGCCGTTGATGGACTTCGGTGGCCACCCCTACACGTTCGACCACCTCGCGGCGTACACCGACACGGCGGCGCGCCTCGGCTTCAGTGCCTTGTCGGTCAACGATCACCTGGTGTTCTCGGTGCCGTGGCTCGACGGGCCCACCGCATTGGCCGCGATGATCGAACACTCGGGGGACATGACGCTGGCCACGACGGTAAGCCTCCCGGTCGTTCGCGGCCCGGTCCCGCTGGCCAAGTCCTTGGCCGCCATCGACTGTCTGACCGGCGGCCGACTGATCGTCGCGGTCGGTCCGGGCTCGTCCGAGCTGGACTACGAGTGTGTCGACATCGACTTCGAGGAGCGCTGGGCGCGTCTCGACGAGGCGATCGGCGCCCTGCGCGCCCTCTGGCGCGCCGATGGCCCGCCGTTCGAGGGCCGCTTCTACTCCACCCGGGGCGTCAGCCTCGATCCCCATCCGACGAGCCGAGGAGGACCGCCGATCTGGGTGGGGAGCTGGGGCTCGAATGCCGGGCTGCGCCGCACCGCGCGACTCGCCGACGGTTGGCTGGCGTCGGCCTACAACACGACGCCGACGGCCTTCGGCGAGGCCTGGACCCGGCTGCAGGAGCTGCTCCCGGCCCATGGCAAGGAACCCGACCGCTTCCCGAACGCGCTGGCGACCATGTGGTTCCACATCACCGACAGCCGGGCCGAGGCCGACCGCGTGATGCAGGAGCGTCTGGTACCGACCATCCACCGCCCGGAGGAGGACCTTCGATCGCGCTTGCCGGTCGGGCCGGCTGAGACGTTCGCCGAGAAGCTCTCCGAGTTCGCCCGGGCCGGCGTCCAGCGGGTCTACGTGTGGCCCGTCGTCGACGAGGCCCACCAGATCGAGCGGTTCTGGGATGAGGTCCGCCCGGCGGTCGTCCCGTAGTCATCGGGGTCGCGACGCGTCGACGGACGATCTAGGAGAGCAGGCGGCCCGCCGCCTCGGCGAGCGAGCACCGCGATCCTGTCTCCAGGTGTCGGGCGGCCTTGTTGCCGAGTCGGTCCTCGACGGCCCGCCGCAGGGCGTCACGCCGGACGGCCTCCGCCGGCGGGGGGAACGGCAGCTCTCGACGGTCCGGCGTGACGCCGATCACGCCCAGGATCCGAGCGGCCGTGACCTCGTCACGGGCGATGATCGCCAGGGCCGCCAGCTCCGTGCCGAAGCGCACGGATTCGCCGGGCGGCACCCGAGACAGGCCGGCGAGAGCCCGGCGCCCACATGCGATGCCGGCGACGAGGTCCTCGGCGGCCAGGTGGGCCCGCATCGCCACGGTCCAGGCCCACGGCTCGTAGGTCCAGACGTTGCCGGCCGCGAGCAGGTCCAGGGCGTCTGACGTGAGGCCCAGCGCTGCCTCCGGGTCGCCCCGTTCGACGGCGAGCTCGCCGAGGCCGATGGCGATGTGGGCCGCCGTCGCCCGGTTGCCGATCCGACCGGCCAGGGCTCGCCCCTGGGTCCAGTCGGCGAAGGCGGCGCCATCGTCTCCCAACAGCCGGTGCGAGTGCCCGAGGAAGGCCAAGGCATGCGCGATGTGGAACGGGCTGGGGTGGTCTCGGCGAACCCTGCCCAGGGCCTCCTGTTGAAGCTCCAGGCCGGCCTCGGCATCACCGTCGAGCACCAGGGTGACGCCAAGGAACTTCGTGGCGTCGCAGGCGAAGAACCCGCCACCCTCTCGCTCGAACACCTGGCGGGCGTCGTGGAACAGCTCGGCGGCCTCGCCGTGGTGTCCCGACCACATGAGGTAGAGGGCCCTCACGAACCGGGCGAACGCCCGCAGCGACTCGTGGCCCAGCGAGCTCGCCATCTGCTCTGCCCGCTCGGCCTCCATCGAGTCGATCAGGTGCAGGGGACCGGGTCGGGCGCGGAGAGCGTGGGCTCGGGCGCGCATCGCGGACGGCCGACCGGGGATCGCCAGCGCCCGATCGAGCAGCTCCGCCTTCTCGCCCCACCAGCCCAGCGCATAGAACGGGAGCTCCACGCGACACGCCAGGGTCAGCGCCCGCTCAGCGTCCCGTTGGTGGACCAAGTGGTCGAGGGCCTGACGGTGGCGAGGCAGGTCCGAGCGGAGCCGGACTTCGAGGTCGGTCGGCTCGGCGTCCGACGACATCCGATCGAGAGCGCCCGCGCGCTGGAGGCACGTCTCGGCGAGACGGTTCGCGGCGTCCTCCGCCCCGCCGGCGTCGGCGAGCAGGCGCTCACCGACGGCGCGCAGCGGCTCCAGGACCGTGAACGGGTCGGTCCGGTCCGGCCGGGCCTGGACCAGCCCGTGGTCGGCGAGCGCCAGGATCGCCGCGGTCGTCCGCTCCGGCCCCAGCCCGGTGACCCCCGCGGCCACGTCGAGATCGAACGCCCCGCCGATCACCGCGAGGTCGAGGAAGGCCCGACACGCCTCGGCGTCGACGACGCGGAGCACCGTTCGGGTCGCCCGGTCGATCTCATCGTCCGGACCGGAAGCCGGCAGCGCGAGCACAGCGGCGGCCGGCAGCGTGCGAGCGGTCGTAGCCGCCAGACGGATCGCCAGCGGCAGTCCACCCGCCCGGCGGGCCAGCGCGGCGACCTCGACCGTGCTCGGTGAGACAGCCGGAGCGAGCTCCTGGAGCGCAGCCCGCAGGGCGATGACTGCCGGACAGCCCTCGATCTCCTCGGCGTCGGCGTCGAGTTCCGGCGTCTGGAGCGGCCCGAGGACCTCGACCGGGCTCTCGATGTCGACCGGGCGGCGACTGGTGACCAGGACGCTGACGCCCGGGGTCGAGTGGGCCAGCTCTGCGACCGTGGCGACGACGGCCTCCACGTCGTGCTCGGCGTTGTCGAGCACGAGGAGGCCGTCGGGGTGGCGGCGGGCCCAGTCGAGCGCGACGGCCGTCGCGACGCCCGAGCCCACGTCGGCCCAGGCCGTGTCGAGGCCCAAGTGCCCGGCGAGCTCGACGGCGAACCGCGACGTGCCGACGCCGGGCGGGCCGAGGACCAGGAGGCGGTGGGTCGAGGAGATCGTCGCCGCGGCCCGGCGCACCTCGTCCTCGCGGCCGACGAACGCCCCGGTGGCCGGCGGGGGTGGTCCGAGCTCCTCCCGGGGACCAGCGGGCAGGCGCAACCGGGCCGCGTCGTGGGTCAGAGCGGCGGCTTCCAGGTCCCGCAGCTCGGGCCCAGGCTCGATCCCGAGCGCCTCGATCAGGGTGACGCGGGCGTCCTGGTAGGTGGCCAGCGCCTCGGCCGTACGACCGGCGAGGTATCGGGCCCTGAGCAACTGGCCCCACCGGTGTTCGCGCAGCGGTTCGAGGTCCACGGCATGCATCGCCGCCTCTTCCGCGGCGCGGGCGTCACCGGCGAGGAGGAACAGCTCCACCCGGAGCTCCTCGGCGTCGCGCCGCAGCGCTTCCAGATGGTGGGCCGCGGTCGGGACGACGACCTCGTCGTCGACGGCGTAGGGCGTGCCGCGCCACAGGCCCAGTGCGGCTTCCACGTGCCACCGTGCGGCTGAGGGATCCTCCGCCAGGCCCGCCCGGGCACCATCGAGGAGGGCGACCGCCAAGCGGGCATCGAGCTCGCAACCCCCCGTCTCCAGGGCGTACCCCTCGTTCGAGCGGACGATGCGGGCACCGTGGCCGAGCTCGTCCAACGCCCGCCGCACCTGGCCGAGGTGCACGTGGAGGGCGGGCCGGTAGCTCGCGGGCCGTTCGGCGCCCCACACCGTTTCGGCCAGCCCCTCGAGGCCACAGGGTCGGCGGGCGGCCGCCAGGGCGAGCAACACCCGGGCCGGGCGGCCCGTGAGGGGGCGCAGCGCTCCGGGTGGGCCCACGGCAGCCGGGCCGAGCACGGCGATGCGGGGGGCGGCCAGCCGCGTCCGCAGGTCGTCGTTGACCCCATCGGACATCGACCGGACGATACCGAAGGACTTTGCTCCGCCTTTGCTCCCTGTCCGTACTGTCCGCGGCATGCGGGCACGAACCCTTTCGTTCATCGGCGCCATCGGCGTCCTCCTCCTGGCCTCGGCGGGGCCGGCTGACGCCGCGTTTGTCCCTGACCCCTCGTTCGACGACGACGGGGCGGTCGTGATCGACGACAGCGGCGTGGACGCGGGAATGGGGGTGACCACCGCGAACGGAGCGACCTACGTCGCCTATTCGGACTTCGGCGGCCACGTCAATGTCGCCCGCCTGACGCTCCAGGGCGACCTCGATGCGACCTGGGGTGGCGGGGACGGCATGGTCGAGACCTCGCTGCTTGGCCAGAACCGGGCGGACGTCCTGGTCCTTGCCAATGGCAAGGTGCTGGTGGCCGGCGGCGGCAACGCCTCCGGCCTCGGCTTGGGCGTCGTCCGGCTCACCGCGGCGGGAGCGCCGGACACCAGCTTCAGTGGCGACGGCAAGGCGGTGCGGACGGCAGCCAACGTCGGCGGCGGGCGGCAGCTGGCCGTCGACGCCGTCGGGCGGATCTATGTGGCGGGAAACCGAGAGCAGGTCTTCGGGCCGGGCGACATGGCGAGTGACTTCGCGGTGGCGAGGTTCAGGGCGAACGGCACGCTGGACAACACGTTCAGCAGCGATGCCATCGCCTTTGTGAACCAGCGGCGAGTGGACCTGCTCTCGGACCTGGCCGTCGACCGGTCCGGTCGGGTGCTCCTGATGGGTGAGAGCAAGCAGGGCGTCTTCGACCTGCAGGGCGGCGTCGGCCTGGTCGCCCGGCTGCGGGCCAACGGGTCGCTCGACCCGACCTACAGCGGCAACGGCAGGATGACCTTCACCTTCGGCGGGAACTCGACGGTCATCGGGCTCGGCGGCGGTGTCGACGGCTCGAACCGGGTCGTCTTCGGTGTGACCAACATGCAGGGCCAGATGGGAGGCGTGCGCGTGACCGCGGCTGGCGCGCTCGACACCAGCTACAGCGGCGACGGTCGTGCGTTCGCTCCGTTCGCCTCCTGGCAGTCCCGGGACGGTGCCGACCGCGTGGGCAACACCCTGGTCTTCACCGGCTGGGGCACGGGCGGCCATCTCTGGGTGGGGCGGCTGACCGCCACCGGCGCGCCGGACACGGCGTTCGGCACCAACGGCGAGGTGCTCTTCGACGCCACCCCGAACGACACCGACGAGGCGATCGCGGCCGCCGCCGGCCCGTCGGGGTCGATCGTGACGGCCGGCTACACCAGCGGTGCCGCCACCAACGTGCTCGTCACCCGTCTCGACGCCTGACCCACCCGTCGCCGCACGACGACCGCGCCGTCCTCGCGGTGGTACGAGCTGCGGTCAGTCGGCGAGGACATCGGTCGCCCGGCGCAGCAAGTGCTCGGCCTCCGCCACCGTCCGGTCGACGACCTCCGCGGCGGGCAGGACCTCGTCGACCAGCCCCGCCCCCTCCCCGGCCCAGTTGATCGTCGTGCCTTGCTCGGCCAACTCCATCACGAAGCCGAACGGTGGGTAGGCGGCCACCTTGGCCCGGAGCTCGTCGTCCCGGCCCATCCACTCGTCGGTGAAGCGGCTCCGAAGTGTGCGCCCCGTCACCTGGTTGGGCCAGAGCGAGCCGTAGGCGAGATCGTTGATCTCGTCGTAGACGGTGTCGGAGCCGTCGCTCGCCACCACCTCCTTCTTCTCGCTCTCGTCAGCGAGAAACTCGTGAGTGACCTTGAACCGGGTGCCCATGACCGCGCCGGCACAGCCCATCGCCAGCGCGGCGGCCAGTCCCCGGCCGTCGGCGATCCCGCCCGCGGCGAGGATCGGGATCTCGCCCGCGAGCTGGAGCGCCTGCGCGACGAAGTTCAGGGTCCCCCGCCGGCCGGTGTGGCCGCCGGCCTCGTTCCCCTGCACGATGATGACGTCGGCGTCGCCATCGACGGCCGAGCGCAGGCCCTCGAGGTCCTGGACCTGGACGAGCGCCACGACGCCCGCCGAGCGGCACTGGGCCAGCGCCGGCCCGGGATCCCCGAACGAGAGGGTCACCGCCGGTGGTGCCGCGTCGATCACGGCGTCGACCAGCTCCGACGCGAACGGCGCCCAGTCGAAGCACACGAGGTTGACGGCAAAGGGCGCATCGGTCGCGCCGCGGATGGCCTCGATCTCCTCGAGGGTGGCGTCCGGGGTACGGGTGACCGTGCCGAGCGTGCCGAGCGCGCCCGCGTTCGACACCGCCGACACGAGCTGGTGCCCGGCCCCGCTCCCCATCCCGGCCTGCACCAGGGGATGCGCTATGCGCAGCCCCCGGGTGAGGTCCGTGACCAACATGCGCTGGCAGTCTGGCACCGGGCCTGGCGAAGCGCCTGCTCGGCGCTCCGCTCGGGCGGCCCGAGCCGCCCACTGCGGGAACGCTGAGGGTGCCGGCGTCCCCCCGGTGCCGGCGGCCACGATGTTCCGGCACGCGGCGCGCGGCGAGGTAACTTCCGAAGCGGGCCGCACGGCCCGGGCCGGGGGGCGCGTGATGGTCTTGGCGACGTCGCTGTTCAGCGAGGCCGCGCTGCGGTTCGTGCTGCTCGGCCTTGCCACGGGTGCCCTGACCGCGCTCGTCGCCCTCGCCATCGTCCTCGTCTACCGGGCGTCTGGCGTCCTGAACTTCAGCGCCGGCGCCATGGGCGGCATCGCCGCTTACTACTGCTACGACATCCGGGACGATGTCCCGACCGCGGTCGCGGTCGCCGGCGGCCTCGTCCTGGGGGTGCTGCTCGGCCTCGTGACCTTCGGCGTGCTCTCGCTCCTCCGCGACGCCTCCCGGCTGGCGAAGCTCATCGCCACCCTGGCCCTGTTCAGCGCCGGTCAGGCGTTCATGATCCTGCGCTGGGGGGTCGGGGTCGTGCAGCCGGAGTCGCTGCTCCCGACCCGCAACGTGACGCTGTGGGGCGACCTCCGCATCGGCTTCGACCGGCTGGTGCTCATCGGCATCGCCCTCGCCACCGCTGCCGTCCTGCGCCTCGTCTACACCCGCACGTTGTTCGGCCTGGTCACGTCTGCCGTGGCCGAGAACCGGCGGGTGGCGGCGAGCGCCGGCTGGTCACCCACCCGCATCGAGGTCGTCAACTTCGCCGTCGCCGGCGGCCTGTCGGCCCTGGCCGCCATCCTCCTCGCCCCCATCGTCACGCTCAACGCCGCCGTGCTGTCGGTCGCCGTCCTGCCGGCGCTCGCCGCCGCCCTCGTCGGGCGGTTCTCGTCGTTCGGCATCACCGTCGCCGCCGCCCTGCTGATCGGTGTCGTGCAGAGCGAGATCCTGCTGTTCCAGCCGGACATCGCCCAGTGGCTCGACGTCAGCGCGGCATCGCTCACGGGGCTCGTGCAGGCGGTGCCGTTGGCGATCATCCTCGGCTACATGGTCGTGACCGGGCGCTCGCGCCTCCAGCGGGGCGAGACCGTCGCCCGGCTGCCGCTGCCCGGGTCCGGACGGGTGTCGCTGCTCCCGCTCGTCGTCGGGATCGGTCTCGGTGCCGGCCTCCTCGCCGGCGTCGACACCTGGACCGACGCCCTCATCACCACGTTCGCCCTCGCCGTCATCGTCACGTCGGTCATCGTGGTCGCGGGTTACGCCGGACAGCTGTCACTGTGCCAGTTCGCCCTCGCCGGGGTCGGGGCGTGGGTGGCGGCTCGGCTCATGTCGACCAACGGCTGGCCCTTCGAGGCCGCGCTGCTCGCGGCGGTGGCGGGCACCGCGCTCGTCGGGGTCGTGATCGCAGGACCCGCCGTGCGCACACGAGGAACGAGCCTCGCCGTCGCCACCCT
>DATDAH010000217.1:0-3716 GCA_036525535.1 Acidimicrobiales bacterium | reverse complement strand
AGGCCAACCGTCAACCCCCAACTTCACCGTCGTCTACCGCGACCCGGCCGGGGCCAACATCACCACCGCGGTGACCAACGGGACCTACACGACACCGATCCTGGCCACCAACGGCACCCACCAGGTCAAGATCGTCGTCACGGTGGGCAACGCCGCACCAAGCGGTGCCTCGACGACTCGCACCCTCACCGCCATTTCCACCACCCAACCCACCATCAAGGACACCGTCAGGTTCGTCACCACCCGGGCCTGACCGGGTCGAGGCCGACCGAGACCGAAGTCATCGGGCGTAGCCATCACCCGGCCGTACTGAGGTGGGCCGCGTGGCGCGGGAGGACTGAGAACCCAATTGGAGAGAGAACGAATGACGACGTACAAGCAGCACGGGATGGGCGCGGTGGCGTTGGTGCGCATCCTGGCCGGGGTCGTCGTGGGCTCGATCCTGATCACCTCGGTCGTGGTCGGAGGTGGCACTGCGCAGGCGTTGATCACGCCGACGCATCCTCAACTGACCCTCGACCACCTGATTCGCACCTCGCCCTTCCACGGATCCACGACCCGGGTGTTCGACAACGAGGGCAGCGCCTATGTCGCCGACGACGACGCGCTGTGGATGGCCGACGACCAGTCCGACGCGCTGTTCGAGGTCGACCGAACGACCGGGGCCCTCCTGCGCAGGATCCCGCAGTCGGCCTTCATCAACGCGCCGCGCTTCAGCGGGGGTGACAGTGCCGGCCAGTTGCGCAACGAAGACCTCGAGGCGCTCGCCTACGACGCGAACGCAGACGTGCTCTACGCCTTCTCCGGCAGCACCCCTTCCTCGGCGGGGAACTCAGAGCCCACCGTCTACCGCCTGGTGCGGGGCGGCAACGACCAGTTCCAGGTCGAGTCCTGGCGGGCGCTGCCAACGGAATCGCCCGGCGCGGGCTGGCGCGCGGCCGACGGACTCACCTATGTCGCGAACCGATCGACCATCCGAACCTACAACTACGTGACCAACACGTTCGGGGCCCCGTTCTCGATCCCGGGTCTGACCAGGATCCTCGGCCTCGACTTCGACGACGAGACCGGTGACCTGCTGGCCGTCAACAACGCCGAACGCCTCTGGCGGGCGTCGATGTCCACGAGGACCCTCCGACAGGGATGGGAGGGCATCAGCCTCACCGGTCTGGGCCTTCTCGACACCCGAGCGGTCGAGGTCATCGGTGAACGGCTGTTCGTCACCGACGGCGGCGACCTCCGGGCGGCGTCGGATCCGATGAACCACGCGGTCTTCGTCCTCGACGTGGCCCCGGACGACATCGACCCCACCATCTCGGTGGCGACGCCGCCCGCGGGAGCCGTCTACCCGCGGAACCGGGTCGTGAACGCCCACTTCTCGTGCGCGGACAGAGTGGTCGGTTCCGGAGTGGCCTCCTGCGTGGGCACCGTGGGAGACGGACAGGCGATCGACACCGCCACCGTGGGACCGAAGACCTTCACGGTCACGGCGACCGACCACGCCGGGAACACCTCCGCCGTCACCCGCCACTACACGGTGGTCAACGCCCGCCCCGATGCCCGGATCCGCCGGGGCATGGGCGTCCTGGTCGGCAACGACGTCTACACCACCACCGGCGTCAATGAGACCAGGAGCGGCTCCGCCCGCGCCGGTCAGAGCGTCACGTACCGAGTGTCGGTCCAGAACGACGCCCCCTTCGCCGAGCCGCTCCGGCTGCGGGGCCTGCGCTCGACCACCCGGTTCACGGTCCGGTACCGCAATCAGGCCAATGTCAACATCACCCCACAAGTGGTTGCCGGCACCTATCGGACCCCGGTCCTCGCCGCCGGTGCCACCCACACCATCCGTGTCGTGGTGACGGTCCACCGGTCGGCCCCCCGTGACGCCTCGTTGGCCCGCACCGTCACCGTGACCTCCGACACCCACCCCACCATCAAGGACACGGTCAGGTTCGTGACGACCCGGGCCTGATCGCTGATCCTCAGCCTGGTCCTGGGAGGTCGTGACCGAGGCCCGACTCGACGAGCTCTCCCGCTACGAAGCGGTCGGCAAGCCGCGGTGGTCCAAGGCGAGCCCCTGCTCGAGCACCTCGACCTGGTCACCACGATCAGCTGAGCAGTCCGAAGCCGCCGCGTGGCCGGCGCATCGTCTAGAACTCCGGGGTCCGCAAAGATCCGGGAGGATCACGTGCTCGCCTACGACTACCCGATGGCCGGAGCGTTCTGGACCCTGACCCTGCTCGCGTTCTGGGTCCTGTGGGTCTTCAGCGTGATCTGGTGCTTCATCGACAACTTCCGGAGACGCGACCACCACGGCCTCGCCAAGGGGCTGTGGTTCCTGGGCCTGCTCTTCTTCCCGGTGGCCGGTGTCTTCGGATACCTCGTGTCGCGCCCGTTCCCACGGGACGACGAGAGGCTGTAGCGGCCTTCAGCCGGGCTCAGCCCGGAGCAACGTCGAAGGTCTCGGCGAGGCCGCGGAGGATCCAGGCGGCCTCCGCCGGGATCGGCTGGCCCATCGGCGCCCGGATGCTCAGCGCCTCGAGGAGCTCGACGGCGTCGCCGGTGAGCCGGAGATCGGCGCGGTCCTCGTCGACCCGACCCGAGCGCACGACGGCGTGATCGTCGATCTCGACGACGAACTCGAGCTCGGGATCGGTGACCTCGACCGCGAGCACGCCGTGGTCGGTGCTCCCGTTGTTGGCGGCGAAGGCCGGGCTCAGAGCCGCTCCGTAGCGGAGACAGGCGGTTACCTCGTCCGCCTCCACAGCCGGCGGGATCCCCAACGGAAGCAGGACGTCCCGCTCGTGGACCCACGAGTCCCAGAGGGCGTGGTGGGTCAGGGCGCTGATGCTGACGTGGCCGGGCGGCGACTCAGCCAGGACCGTCCAGTCCCCGGTGTCGAGCGACGTGAGCAGGTCGGTGAGCGTGTCCGTGGAGGCGACGAACCTGTTCAGGACCTCGTCGACCGAGACGTCACCGGCGTCGGCGACCATCTGGGCGGGCGAGGTCACCGGGTCGAAGGTGTCCAGGAACTGCGTGGGCTCGCCCTTCAAGCCCTGGGCGATGGAGAAGGCCCAGAAGCTGTTGGTGGTGTCGAGGTGGACGATGACATCCCGACTCGACCAGCCGTCACAGCGGCTGGGGTGGGCCCACTGTTCGTCGGTGAGCGTGGCCAGGGTGGCGGCGAGCCGGCGGCGCTGACGGACGGCCGGCTCGAGGATCTCGGCGGGCGAACCGTCGAGGGTGATGAGCGGATCGGTGCCGTAGCGCGGGTTCAGCTGCACGACATCACCTTTCCACAGAGCTGCCCGACGACCCGCGGTCGTTCAGTCGGTCAGAGCAAACCCGTGCGGTGAGTAGCGTTCGGCCCCGGGGCCGCCGACGACTCGAGGGGGACAGGCCATGGCTGACGGGGACGCTCGCAACACGTACACCGTCGAGCGGCAGGCGCTGATCCCGGCGCCCCCGGCAAGGGTGTACGCGGCGCTCGCCGACTTCCACGACTGGCCCAACTGGTCCCCGTGGGAGGGGCTCGACCCGAACATGACCCGGACGTTCAGCGGCGCGGACGCCGGTGTCGGCGCGGTCTACGAGTGGAAGGGCAACCGGAAGGCGGGGGAGGGGCGCATGGAGATCACCGCCGCCGACGAACCAGCCGGGGTCACCCTGGCCCTCGACTTCCTCAAGCCGTTCAAGTCCAGCAACACCACCCGGTT
>DATDAH010000216.1:0-2094 GCA_036525535.1 Acidimicrobiales bacterium | reverse complement strand
CGCGTGCACGGCGTGGTGGCCATCGCGCTGGCCACCGGGAAGATCCAGGCGATCACCGCCAAAGCCGTGGTGCTCGCCACCGGTGGCGGCGGCAAGGTCTTCCCCTTCACGACGAACGCCAACATCAACACCGGTGACGGGATGGCGCTCGCCTATCGCGCCGGAGCCCCGCTCAAGGACATGGAGTTCGTGCAGTACCACCCCACCGGCCTGCCGTTCACCGGGATCCTGATCACGGAGGCGACGCGAGCCGAAGGCGGGTGGCTGCTCAACAAGGACGGCTACCGCTACCTGCAGGACTACGACCTCGGTACGCCGACGGACACACCGACCATGCGCAGCATGGAGCTCGGGCCACGCGACCGGCTCTCCCAGGCGTTCGAGCACGAGGTCCAGAAGGGGCGGACCACCGACTCGCCGTACGGGCCGGTCGTGTACCTCGACCTGCGACACCTCGGCGAGGCGCTCATCGAGGCCAAGCTCCCGATGGTCCGCGAGCTGTGCCTTCAGTACGAGCGGATCGATCCGGTCACCGAGCTCATCCCCGTCCGACCGGTGGTGCACTACATGATGGGCGGGGTCCACACCGACATCGACGGCAGTGCCGGCCTGGACGGCCTCTACGCCGCCGGCGAGACCGCCTGCGTCAGCATCAACGGCGCCAACCGTCTCGGCTCGAACTCCCTGCCCGAGTGCCTGGTGTTCGGGGCTCGGGCGGGCCGGGCAGCCGCCGAGTACGCCGCCACCGCGCCCGCGCCGCCCGCCGTGATCGAGGCCCAGGTCGCCGACGAGGTGCGTCGCCTCGAGGCGCTCATGGACCGCGACTCCAGGCCCGACGACGGAACGGCCAGGATCCGCGACGACCTGCAGTCGACCATGGAGGACGCTGCCGGCATCTACCGCAACGGGCCCTCGATGGAGAAGGGGGTCGACACGTTCAGCGGGCTGCGTGAAAGGGTCGACGCCCTCGGGATCCGCGACTCCAGCCGGGCCTTCAACACCGAGCTGGTGGGTGCGCTGGAGCTCGAGAACCTGGTCGACATCGGTGAGTGCATCCTGCGGTCGGGACTCGCCCGGGAGGAGTCCCGGGGTGCGCACCAGCGCACCGACTTCACCGCGCGCGACGACGAACGGTTCCTCGCCCATCACGTGGTCCGGCGCGATGACACGGGGACCGCGCGCATCGAACAGGTGCCGGTGACGATCACCCGCTGGCCACCCGGCGAGCGGGTCTACGGGAGGTAGCCAGATGAACGAGACCATCACCATGCAGGTGACGCGCTACCGACCGGACAAGAACACTCAGCCGGTGCCGGTCGACTATCAAGTGCCGCTGCGCAAGGAATGGACCGTCCTCGACGGGCTCAACCACATCAAGGCCCGGCGTGACGAGACGCTGTCGTTCCGCTGGTCGTGCCGGATGGGCATCTGCGGCAGCTGTGGCATGAACGTCGACGGGGAACCCCGGCTGACGTGCGGGACGTTCCTCTCCGACTACGCGCCAGGCCCGGTGCGCGTGGAGCCGTTGGCCAACTTCCCGATCGTCAAGGACCTGGTCGTCGACATGAGCGACTTCATGGAGAAGCTCCCCCGCGTCAAGCCGTGGATCATCCGCGACGACGACGTGACCGAGATCGATGGGGAGTATCTCCAGACACCGGAGGAGCTGGACGCCTACAAGCAGTTCAGCATGTGCATCAACTGCATGCTCTGCTACGCCGCCTGCCCCGTCTACGGCCTCGACCCCGACTTCGTCGGCCCGGCGGCGATCGCCCTCGCGGAGCGCTACGACCTCGACTCGCGCGACCACGGTTCCCGCGAGCGTCTCGACGTCCTGATCGAGCGCGAGGGTGTCTGGGGCTGCACCTTCGTCGGCGAGTGCACGAAGGTGTGTCCCAAGCACGTCGACCCCGCGGGGGCCATCCAGCGGTACAAGCTGAAGGCCGCCCAGGAGTCGGTCAAGGCCTTCCTGCTCCCGAAGGCCCTGCGACGATGAGGGGGCGTCGATGAGCACTCCGGTCGCCCGCGTCCCGTCGTACCAGCGCCGGATGGGCGTCTTCTGGTGGGTTCACAAGCGGTCGTACTTCCTCTTCG
>DATDAH010000215.1:0-10444 GCA_036525535.1 Acidimicrobiales bacterium | reverse complement strand
GGCCTTCCGCATCAACGTCCTCGGTGCGGTGAACGGCATCCGGGCCGCGGTGGCGGTGATGCGTCCGCAGCAGTCGGGCTCGATCGTGCTCACCGCGTCGATCTCCGGACTCACCGCGTGGTCCCACGCCGCGCCCTACTGCGCGACCAAGGCGGCGGTGATCCAACTGGCAAAGGTCGCCGCAGTGGAGTACGCCCGCGACGGGATCCGGGTCAATTGCGTGTGCCCAGGCTCGTTCCGCTCGGCCATCCACGCCGACCTCCCCGACGAGGCGATTGCCGCGATCGCGGCCCGGCACCCGCTCGGCCTTGGCGCCGCCGACGACTTGGTCGGGGCCTACGCCTACCTGGCGAGCGAGGCGTCCCGCTGGACGACCGGTTCGGCGATGGTCGTCGACGGTGGCTACGCCGCCCCCTGACCCCGCCGGCAAGGGCTCAGCTCGGGTCGGTGAACTCGGGCATCACGTCCCGCACGAAGGCCTCGACCTGCGATCGGCCGGCCTCGGGCCAACCGCACACGAGATAGCCATACCCCGCGTCGCGCCACTTCGACGCGTGCTTCCGAGCGGTCTCGAGGTCGTCGAGCGACAGCGAGCTGGCCCGGGTGATCGACGCCGGGTCCCGTCCCGCTTCAACCGCGAGCTCGTCCAGGCGGGCGTTGGTGTCCCGCAGCGAGTTCGGTGAGCCCCAGGTGTGCCACACGTCGGCGTACCGGGCGACGAGGGGGAGCGTGCGCCGTGGGCCGCTGCCCCCGATCCAGAGCGGCGGGTGGGGCCGCTGGACGGGGGGCGGCTGCAGCTGGGCTTCGCGCAACGACACGACTCGACCCTCGTAGGACACGACTTCGCCGGTGAACAGGCGCTGCACGATCTCGAGCGCGTCCTCGAGCAGGTCGAAGCGGCTGGAAGTCGAGGGGAACGGGATGCCGAGCTCGTCGTGCTCCTTGTCGAACCACGCCGCGCCCAGCGAGAGCTCGAGCCGGCCGTGGGACGCGTGGTCGATGGTCACGGCCTGCGCGGCCAACACCGACGGATGCCGGTAGGTCACCCCCGTCACCAGCAACCCGAGGCGGATCCGCGTCGTGACGCCCGCCAGCGCGGCGAGCGTGGTCATGCCCTCGAACGTCTCCCCGGGGCCGTCGCCGTACATCGGTTGGAAGTGATCGAAGCCCCATGCGCCGTCGAAGCCCAGCTCCTCGGCGAACTGCACGCGGCTCACGATCTCGTCCCACGGCATCCGTTGTTGGGCGACATCCAGTCCGAATCGCATGCCGGGCAACCTACGCCAACGGCTCGCTCATCCGTTCTGGCCGTCGCGGTCAGGCGATGGCGAGGGCGACCTTGCCGATGGCCTTGCCCTCGGCGACGTGACGGAGGGCGGCGGCCACATCACCGAAGGCGAACGTGGCGCCGACGTGGGGGGTGGCCCGCCCCGACCCGAGCAGCTCCATCAGCTCGGCATCGTTGCGCAGCATCTCGTCCGGCGCGTTCGTGGCGAACGTCAGGAACTGGAAACCGAGGACCTGGATGCCCTTGAGCAGCACGAGGTTGAGGGGGATCCGGGGGATCTCGCCGGAGGCGTAGCCGACGGTCACGAAGCGACCGTTCCAGCGCAGCGAGCGCAGGGCGGGCTCGGCGAGGTCACCCCCCACCGGGTCGACGACGATGTCGGTCCCGGCCGGGTGCCGTTCGCGGAGCGCTTGTCGGAGGTCACCGGCCCGGTGATCGATGAGCTCGGCGGCCCCGTGCGACGCCGCCACCTCGAGCTTCTCGGCGGAGGAAGCCACCGCCGTCACCCGCGCCCCCAGCTCGACCCCGAGCTGTACGGCGGCCAGACCCACCCCACCCCCGGCCCCGAGCACGACCAGCTCCTCCGCCGGCTGGGCGCGGGCCACCGACCGCAGTACGTGGTACGCCGTGCGGTGGGCGACGCCGAAGGCCGCGGCGGCCGTGTCCTCGACGCCTGTCGGGATCCGGGTGACGTTGGCGGCACCGACGACGACCTCGTCGGCGAACGCACCGACGAACACACTGCCGAACACCCGGTCACCGACGGCGACGGCCTCGACGTCCTCAGCCACCTCGGCGACCACACCCGCGAACTCGCTCCCCGGCACGAAGGGCAGGGGCGCGGTCATCTGGTACTCGTCGGCGATCACCAGCACGTCGGGGAAGTTCACCGCCGCGGCGTGGACCCGGACCCGCACCTGGCCGGCGCCGCAGTCGGGCGCGGGGAACTCGTCGACCACGACCACCTCCGGAGCGCCGTAGGAACGGCAAACCGCGGCGCGCACGGTCAGCTCACGGCGTAGTCGGTGGTGGCGGCCGTGTCGGCCGCCCCCTGCATGAGGTCGAGCACGATCGGGCCGAAGGCCAGCAGCTTCTCGTCGTCGCCCGCCCGCTGGAAGCCCTGCTCGAGGACGACGGCCAGCTTCCACTTGGCCAGGACGAGGTAGTAGTCGATGTCGTCGACCTGGCGGCCGGAGACCTCGGCGTAGTGCTGGAGCATCTGCTCCCGCGACGGCATGCCGATCATGTCCACGTAGCCCGTCTCGCCCGCTTCCGGGGCCATCGTGTCCTCGGGCCAGCTCTGCACCGTCCACGCCAGGTCCAGCTTCGGATCACCGACGGTGCCCATCTCCCAGTCGACGATGGCGGCGAGGCGCGCCGGCGCGCCGTCCTCGTACATCACGTTGGCGAACTGGTAGTCGCCGTGCATGAGCCCCGGCACGTAGTCGATCGGGCGGTGCGCCCGGAGCCAGGCCGCGGCCTCGTCGAAGCCGGGCAGTTCCCGCCCTTTGATCCGCTCGAGGAAGGCGGTCCAGCGGTCGACCTGGCGCTCGTGGAAGCCGTCCGGGCGGCCGAGGTCCTGGAGGCCCTTGGCCCGCCAGTCCACGTTGGACAGCAGGGCGATGCCCTCGACCAGCTGGTAGGCGAGCCCGGCCCGGGCCTCGAGATCGGTGTCGAACGGCGCCGGCCACTTGCGGTCCTGCAGGCCCATCGGCGACCAGCCGTCGACGAAGCCCATCAGGTAGAACGCCCGGCCCAGGACCGAGGTGTCGGCACATGACGCGATGGCCTCGGTGCACGGCACGTCGGTGCCGGTGAGCGCCTCGATGATGCGCCACTCGCGGATGATCCCGTCGTCCCGGGACTCGGGCGCGCCGGGGGGCGGGATGCGCAGGGCGCCGTGCAGGTCCCCTCGACGGACCTCGTAGATCTCGTTCTGGGAGCCGCCGGAGACGAAGCCGCACTCGATCGGCTCGCCCTGTCCGGGGACGTCCTGACCGTCCAGCCATGATCCGAGACGGTCGATGTCGATCATTGGTTCCCCACTTCGTGCTCGAGGTACTCGGCCAGCTTCTCGCGCGCCGCGGCGACCTTCTTGGGCTTGTGCTCGGTCGGCCAGAGGTCGTCGCTCGGCTTGTAATCGCGGAGCACCTGACGGGCGATGGTGACCTTGTGGACCTCGGTCGGACCGTCGGCCAGGCCCATGACGCCGGCGCCCAGGACCATCCCCATGAACGGCATCTCGTTGCTGACCCCGAGGGCACCGTGCACCTGCATGGCCCGCCAGGCGATGTCGTGCAGGACCGTCGGCATGACCACCTTGATGGCGGCGATGTCCTTGCGCACCTTGCGGTAGTCGTTGTGCTTGTCGATCGACCACGCCGTGTAGAGGGTGAACAGGCGGAACTGCATGAGCTGGGCGTAGGAGTCGGCGATGTAGCCCTGCACGAACTGCTTGTCGGCCAGCACCGACCCCTGGGTCTCCCGGCTGAGGGCCCGCTCGCACATCATGTCGAGCGCCTTCTGGGCCATGCCGATGGTGCGCATGGCGTGGTGGATGCGACCGCCGCCGAGGCGGGTCTGGGCGATGGCGAACGCCTGGCCCTCGCCGCCCAGGAGGGCGTCTTCGGGCACCCGCACGTCCTCGTAGTGGATGAGGGCGTGGGAGCCATGGCCCAGGGGCTCACCCCCCAGGCCGACGTTGCGCACGATGTTGACGCCCGGCGTGTCGGTCGGCACCAGGAACATCGACATGCCGTTGTAGGCGCTCACGTCGGGGTTGGTCACCACCATGACGATGAGGAACGCGGCCGTGTTGGCGTTGGACGAGAAGAACTTCCACCCGTTGATCACCCACTCGTCGCCGTCCTTCTCGGCTCGGGTGGTGAACATCGTCGGATCGGCGCCGGCGTGGGGCTCGGTCATCGAGTAGCTGGAGAACACCTCGCCCTCCAGCAGGGGGTGCAGGTAGCGCTCCTTCTGCTCGTCGGTCCCGTAGTGGGCGATGATCTCGGCGTTGCCCGTGTCCGGCGCCTGGCAGCCGAAGACGATCGGCGCCCACGACGAGCGACCCAGGATCTCGTTGAGCAGGGACAGCTTGAGCTGGCCGTAGCCGGCGCCGCCCAGCTCAGGCCCGAGGTGGGTGGCCCACAGCCCCTGGCGCCGCACCTCCTCCTTGAGCGGGTCGATGGCCTTGCGCCGGTTCTCGTCCAGCGGCGTGAACTCCAGCCCGCCCCACACCTGGTCGAGCGGCTCGACCTCCTCGCGCACGAACTCGTCGGCCCAGTCCAGCTTCGCTTGGAACTCGGGCTCGGTCTCAAAATCCCAGGCCATTGCTTTCCCCTCTCGGTCCGTGGCAGAATAGCATTCTGACTTCACAGAATGCAATTCCGACCGAGCCGGACGACATCGCCGCCCGCATCTCGCGCCAGACCCTGGCCAAACGGGGCCTCGACTACGCCGGCGAGGTCCGGCGCCTGCTCGACGCCGGCCTGGAGGTCATGCGCCGGTGCGGCACGACCTCGCGGCCTCGCGTCGCCGACATCGTCGAGGCGGCCGGGCTGTCCAACGACGCCTTCTACCGGCACTTTCCGTCGAAGGACGCGCTGGTGGCCGCCATCCTCGACGACGGCGCCGAGCGCCTGCGCGGCTACCTCGGCCACCAGATGGACAAGGAGCCCACCCCCGCCGGCCAGGTGCGCCGGTGGGTCGAGGGGGTGCTGGCGCAGGCGGACCCGGAGATCGCCGCCACCACCCTCGCCGTGCTGTGGAACGGGGGGACGGCGGTCGACGGGACAGCAGCCGGTCGGCACTTCGCCAGTGCCACCCTGGCCACGCTCCTGCACGGGCCCTTCGCCGAGCTGGGGCATGACGACCCCGAGTTCGACGCCTCCCTGGCCGCCCACGCCACGCTGGGCACACTCGCCGACCACCTCTGGCAGGGGGCGCCGCCGTCCGCCGCCGACGTCGACCGCATCACCCGCTTCTGCCTCGCCGCCGACAGCTCGGAGCCCACATGAAAGCCATACGGGGTCAGGGCGGCGAGCCCGTCCTGGTCGACATCGACGAGGTCCCCGGTGAGGGTGAGCTGCTGTCCATGCGGTCGGTGGGGATCTGCGCGTCGGACCTGCTCTACCTGCGGGTCGGCACCGAGCACGTCCTGGGCCACGAGCTGGCGGGCGTCCTGACCGACGGCACGCCCGTGGCGGTCGAGGGGCTCTACGGCTGCGGCGAGTGCGAGTACTGCCTCGACGGCCAGATCAACCTCTGCGCCCAGTCGACGCAACGGGCGCTGGGCATGCTCAATGACGGGGGCATGGCGGAGCAGTTCCGTGCTCCCGCTCAGCGCCTCGTAGAGCTCCCCGCCGGGCTCGACGCGGCCAGCGGCGCGTTGGTCGAGCCCGCCTCGGTGTCCTGGCACGGGGTGCGAGTCGGCGGCGCCGGCCCTGACACCCGGGTGCTCGTCGTCGGCGCCGGTTCGGTCGGGTTGCTCGCGGTCGCCGCGGCCCAGGCCATGGGGGCCGCCGAGGTCAGCCTCGCGGCGCGCCACCCCCACCAGAAGGTCGTCGGCGAGCGGCTCGGGGCCACGGAGCCGACCGGCCTCTACGACCTCGTCATCGAAGCGGCGGGCACGCCCAGCGCCGTCCAGCAGAGCGTCGAGCTGCTGGCCCCGGGCGGCACGGTCACCATTCTCGGCGTGCACTACGCCGGGCTCGAGGTGCCCTACATGCCCATGCTGAACAAGGAGGCCAAGCTCATCACCTCCATGGGCTACTGCAGCCACGAGGGCGGAAGGGACATGCAGCAGGCCGCCGAGCTCCTGGCGGCCCGGCCGGAGATCGCCGATGCCCTCATCACCCACCGGTTCCCACTCGAGGACGCGGCCGACGCGTTCCGGGCGGCCGCCGACCGCGCGTCGGGGGCCATCAAGGTCGTGGTCGAGGTCGGCTGACGAGTACCGGCAGGACGTCTGACCCCGGCCGGTCAGGCTGCGGGTGCCGGCTCCTGGCGGACCAGGGTGAAACGGCGGCGGGTGATCCTCCAGCCGTCGTCGGTGCGGATGAGCTCGTCGTCGTACCCCATGAAGTGCACGTCCGACGCGCCGATCGCCTTGCTCAGCGTCCGCAGCAGGAGCTCGTTCGGCCCGGGCACCGGTTCATCGGTCTCCCGGACCTCGAGGCGTCCGCCCCGCAACACCACAGCGCGCACGTCCGCGCCCTTTCAGTGGCCGGTCCGTCGGGTCGCCGGCATCAGGCGGCCGCCACCTCGAGCAGTGCTTCGGTGACGGCCTCGGGCTCGGTGATCATCAGGTCGTGGCCGGTGTCGATGTCCCACAGGCGGCACTCGGCGCGGGCCTTCCCCATCAGCTCCGGGTCGCGGGTGGCCAGGGTCTCGGTGCAGACGATGTGGTACTGCGGGATGGCCCAGAGGGCGTCCTCGTGTTGGAGGTCGAGCGGCTGCTCGAAGCACTGCCACGGGTGCGGGCTCAGCCGCTCCGCCATCCAGGCCAGGTCGTCGGGGTCGGTGACGCCGTAGAGCAGGCCGGCGTCGGGCGCGGGCAGGAGGACGAGCTCGAGGCCGTCCCGCACCTCGCCGAAGGGACGGACCATCTCGATGACCGGCCCGGCGACATCCATCAGCGACTGGCCGTTCACCGGGTTGGCGGCGTCGAGGAAGACGAGCCGACCGACCCGCTCGGTGACGAGATCGGCCGCACCGGTGATGACCATGCCGCCGTAGCTGTGGCCGACGAGGATCACGTCGACCAGGTCCTCGTATTCGATGAGCGCGGCGACGTCCCGGGCGTGGAGGTGGAGGTCGACGTGAGGTCCGAGGAGGTGCGCCCGCTCGCCGAGCCCGGTCAGGCTCGGGGCGTGGACCTCGTGGCCGGCGGCCCGCAACCGGCGGGCAACCCGCTGGTAGCACCACCCCCCGTGCCCCCCGCCGTGGACCAGCACGTACGTCGCCATGGGTTCTCCCCCCGGACCGGATCGAACGGTGAAGCTAGGGGACGGGCTCGACCACGACGTCGATCGACGAGGCCCCGCTGTCCGGGACCCGGGGCTGGCGCCACACCTCGACCGGGAAGGACACGGTCACCAGCGCCTCGAAGAGGTGAAGGAGGCTGCGGTCCTCGTCGGAGATCCCGTCGAGGGCGACGCCCTTGAGGTACTCGGCCCCGTCCTCGAGCCGCGGGAACGCGGCGTCGTAGAACGTCTGGAGCTCGTCCATGGAGCTCTGCAAGCGCTTGGCGTAGCGGTCGGCTTCGCTGGGCAGGGCCCAGTCGGCGAACGGCTCGAGCTCGGCGAAGGCGGCGGGAAGCGTCGGCATGGCGAGAGCTCCTCTCAGGACGCGGCCGAGATCTGGACGGGAGTGCCCGGCTGGCCACTCTCGTGCTCGGCGACGTAGCGGCGGGCCGTGGTGTGGAGGTGCCGGAGGAGGACCTCCTGGTCACACAGCGGGAACTCCTTGATGGCGCCCGACTCGAGCATGGTCTGCGTGGCCTCGAGGGTGTTGCCGTCCTGGAGCCCGTACTCCTTGAAGGTGACGACGGCGAGCTCCTGCTGCAGGCGCTCGTAGGCGTTCGTCGGGGGCACGAAGTACAGCGAGCACTCGAAGATGTGCGTGTTGTACGACGTCGGCCAGTAGTGGTACGTGAGGTACCAGTTGGGCTTCCAGACCAGCAGCGTGAAGTTGGGGAAGAAGAGGAACGAGTCCTCGCCCCAGGCCGGGTGCCGAGCCGGGTTCAGGCCCTCAGGCAGCTCACCGATGTCGGGGGCGTCCCAGACACCGAAGAGGCCGCTGCGCAGCACCCGCTCGATGGGCTTCACCATGCCGAGGTCCTTGGGCGGGGCCATGCCGCCCCAGGACGACACGAGGGAGTGGGGGCCGTCCACGTCGTAGGCCAGGGCCTCGAAGCCGTAGCCCTGGAGCTTGCGGGACTCCTCGTCGGTGGCCTGCTTCGCGTGCAGAACGGGTGCGTGGTAGAACTCCATGAAGGCGTCGATGAAGAGCTTCCAGTTGGCCCCGATCTCCGCCTTGTACGTGTGCTTCTGGGTCATGAGGTGGAAGGGATAGCCCTCGATCCCGGCCCCCAGCCGCCCCAGGTACTCCTTGAGCGGCGGGGCCTCCGGATCGAAGTTCACGAAGATGAACCCCTCCCAGACGTCGACGTTGACGCCCGCCAGCCCGAAGTCGTCCTTGTCGAGGTCGAAGAACTCCCCCTCCTGCTGCACGAAGGTCAGCTGGCCCTCGAGCCCGTAGCGCCACCCGTGGTACTTGCAGGTGAACTGCCGACAGGTCCCGCTGACCTCCTCACCGGGGTAGTCGTTCCACACCAGCTTGTTGCCCCGATGGCGGCACATGTTGTGGAACGCCCGGACCTCGCCCTCCATGTCCCGGACGAGCACGACCGAGGTGTTCGCGGCGTCGAGCTCCTTGGTGAAGTAGCTGCCGTTCTTGGGCAGCTGCTCGACCCGGCCGACGTTCAACCACGTCTTTCGGAAGATCGCGTCCTGCTCCAGCTCGTAGTGCTCAGGGGAGGTGGAGTCGGCATAGGACACCGGCCCGGTGTCGAGACCGAAGTGCTCCGTCCAACTGCCCTCGGGGGGCTTGGTGAAGTGCGGCATGTGCGTCAGTTCCCTCCGGTCCAGCGTGACGAACGCACGATATCATGCATCTCTCAGGATGAGAAGTCCATTCTCAGACTACGGCGTGCCGGTCTCGACAAACGGATAGATGCGGGTGAAGTCCACATCCGGCTCCTCCTCGGCGAAGCGCTCCCACACCGAGGTGACGACCGGGCCGAGGACCGACGGGCCTTCCTGGGTCTCCACGGCCTCCAGGTAGAGCCGGACGTCCTTGGCCATCAACGAGTTGGCGAAGCCGGCGGCGTAGGTGCCGGTGACCACGTGGTTCGGGAACTTGTCTCTGGTGGCCGCGCTCTGGCCGCTGGAGGCGTTGAGGACCTCGAGCATCGTGCCCATGTCGAGGCCGACCGACCGGCCGAAGGCGATCGCCTCGCTCGTCGCCGCCAGCGCCGTCGCGGAGAGGAAGTTGTTGAGCAGCTTCAGCGCCTGACCCATCCCCGGGCGGTCACCGACGCGACGGGCCCGGTCGCTGAGCCCGCCCAGAACGGGCTCGACCGCCGCGCAGGCGTCGTCGGTCCCGGCGTACATGACCGACAGGGTCCGCGCCCGGGCCCCGGCGACGCCGCCGGACACCGGGGCGTCCACGTAGCCGATGCCCGCCTCGGCGAGCAGGGTGGCGATGGTCCGGGCGGCGGACACCCCGATGGTCGAGGTGTCGACGACGTGCATGGTCCGACGGTCCGGGACGGCCGAGATCCCGCGGGCGACCTGCTCGGACGCAACGCCGTCCGGGAGACTCAGCACGACGACGTCGCCGCGACGGGCGAGCTCGGCCAGATCGGCGACGAAGGTCGCCCGGTCAGGGCTGGTGTCGGGCCCGGCCACGTCGTGGGTGGTCAGCTCCTGACCTGCCCGCACGAGGTTCGTGGCCAGGGCGCTGCCCATGTTGCCGAGGCCGACGAAGCCCACCGTCGCCACGTCAGCCCTCCTCCCGCTCGGCCCGGACGGCCAGCAGCGCTCGCTTGGCCGACAGGCCGGCGGGCGCCCCGCAGTACGCGGCGATCTGGAACAGGAGCTCGTCGAGCTCATCGTCGGTGACCCCCGTCTGGGCCTGGGCGCCGACGTGGAGGCGGAACTCCTCCATGCGACCAAGCGCCGCGGTCATCGCCAGCACCAAGAGGCTCCGGTCCCGAGGGCTCAAGGCGCCCTCACGGGCCCAGACGCCCCACGCCATCGACGTGAGGTAGTCCTGGAACTCCCCCATCACGGCGTTCGGGGCGGCCGCCTGTGCCTCGACGTACGCGTCGCCGAGCATGGCCCGACGCATCGCCCGGGCCGCGCTCAGCTCCTCGGTCTCGTCCACGGCGCGCCCTCCTGCACTTGACGGCCTGCTCTCACTCGGTGGGTGAAGAATAGAGTTCTCACGGGACGCCAACGGCCGTCCGGACGGCCAGGGGGCAACATCGATGACCGACGAAGGCGTGCTCGACCCGTGGGTGGCGGCGTGGTTCGAGGAGAACGGGATGCCGATCATCGAGGAGCTCGACCCCGACCTGCTGCCCTTGGC
>DATDAH010000214.1:0-5675 GCA_036525535.1 Acidimicrobiales bacterium | reverse complement strand
GCTGATCGCCGTGCCGTCCCGCGAGACGACGGGCAGACGGCGCCGTCGCTCCTCGGGCCGGTCGACCCGCGGGTCGACCGGCCCGAGGAGCGACGGCGCCGTCTGCCCGTCGTCTCGCGGGACGGCACGGCGATCAGCTCACCTCCTGCTCCGCCTCCTCGGCGTGGTGCTCCACGTTCTCGCAGCTGAGCGGCCCCTGATCGGTGGACGGCAGTTCACCCAGCCTTCTCATCAGTCGACGATCCGGGAAGGATGTGCGACGTGACGCCCGGCGACCCCCAGGAACGGCTCGCCGACTACCGGGCCAAGCGCGACTTCGCCGTCACCGCCGAGCCCTCCGGCACCGACCCGCCACCCGATGCAGGCCACCGGTTCGTCGTCCAACGTCACCGGGCCAGCCGGCTCCACTACGACCTGCGCCTCGAGATCGACGGTGTCCTCGTCAGCTGGGCGGTGCCGAAGGGGCCGACGCTCGACCCTGACGCCCGGCGCCTCGCCGTGCACGTCGAGGACCACCCGCTGGACTACTTCGACTTCGAGGGGGTGATCCCGGCCGGTGAGTACGGCGGAGGCGACGTCATCGTCTGGGACTGGGGCACCTGGGCCCTCGCCGAAGGCGACGACGCGCAGGCCGCCGTCGACGTCGGCGATCTCCACGTCGACCTGCGCGGCGAGAAGCTGGCCGGTCGCTTCGTCCTCGTCCACCGCGGCCGAGGCGAACGGGACTGGCTCCTGCTGCACAAGCACGACGACGAGGCCGTCGCCGGCTGGGACCCCGAGGACCACCCCCGCTCGGTCAAGTCCGGCCGCACCAACGACGAGGTCCGGGCCAGGCCCGACGCCACCTGGACCCGCCACGGCGACCAGCCGACCTGGGACCCAGCGACCGGCGACGAACTGGCCGCACTGGACGCCCTCGGCGCGAACGGGACATGGGAGCTCCAGGGCCACACGGTGCGACTCACCGACCTCGACAAGGTGCTCTCCCCGGGTCGCGACGACGAGCCACCCGTGACCAAACGCGACCTGGTCCGCCACCTGGTCGGCGTCGCCCCGCACCTCCTGCCCTACCTGCACGACCGGGCGGTCAACCTCCACCGATACCCGAACGGCGTCGGCACCAGGGGCTTCTGGCAGAAGAAGGTCCCCGATCACGCTCCCGACTGGGTGTCGCGCTGGGCCAACCCCGACGCGGAGCCGGGGAAGTCGAACGCGTACGTCGTCGCCGACAACCCGGCGACGCTGGCCTGGTTGGCCAACGAGGCGGCCTTCGAGCTCCATGCCTGGACCTCGCCGACGGATGCACCGGACCGGCCATCCTGGGCCCTGATCGATCTCGACCCCGGGACCGACACGACCTTCGACGACCTGCTGGTGCTGGCCCGGCTGCACCGCACCGCCCTCGAGCACCTCGGCGTCTCGGCGACGCCCAAGGTCAGCGGGCGGCGAGGCCTCCAGATCTGGGTGCCGGTCGGTGGGCGGTACACCTTCGCCGAGACCCGGGCCTGGGTCGAGGGCCTGTCGCGGGCGGTGGCCGCGACGGTGCCCGAGCTCGTGAGCTGGGCCGGGAAGAAGGCGGACCGCGGCGGGCTGGCCCGACTGGACTACGCGCAGAACGCCGTCAACAAGACCTTGGTGGCGCCGTTCAGCCCTCGGCCGGCGCCTGGAGCGCCGGTGTCGGTGCCGATCACCTGGGACGAGCTGGACGACCCCGAACTCGCCCCCGACCGGTGGACGATCCGAACCGTCCTCGATCGACTCGCCGACGTCGGCGACCCGTTGCGCCCGCTGATCGGGCTCGACCAGGAGCTGCCCCGGCTCTGAGGCTCAGGCGAGCACGAGGGACCGGAGGGGGAGCGGGTCGGCCACGGTCCGGCGGATCGCGCAGCCCGCCTGTGGTGGAATATCTCGTACGGCTTGGAACGTCCGAGGTGGGATCCTGGAACGCGGCGATCGGAGACGCGGACCATGACCTCTGACCTGTTTGCGCTCTGCTTCGATGCGAACGACCCGCTCCGTCTCGCGCCCTTCTGGGCCGGCGTCCTGGGCTGGGAGATGGCCGACGATTCCGACGACGGCATCGCCCTCCTACCGAGCGATGACACTGGGTTCCGGATCCGATTTCTCTCGACGCAGGAGCAGAAGGTCGGCCAGAACCGGATGCACTTCGATCTGACGAGCACGTCCCTGGAGGACCAGCAACAGACGGTGGAGAGGTCGCTCGAGCTCGGCGCTCGGCACATCGACATCGGTCAACGCCCGGAGGAGGATCACGTGGTGCTCGCCGACCCAGAAGGCAATGAGTTCTGCGTCATCGAGCCGGGCAACAACTTCCTTGCTGACTGCGGATTCATCGGGGCGCTTTCGTGCGACGGTTCGCAGGAGGTCGGGTACTTCTGGAGCGAGGCGCTGGCCTGGCCGTTGGTCTGGGACCAGGACCAGGAAACCGCGATCCGCTCGCCTCGTGGGGGTCCGAAGATCACGTGGGGCGGTCCGCCGGTGATGCCGAAGACAGGAAAGAACCGCCTGCACTTCGACCTCGCTCCCCCTGTCGACGGTGATCCGCAAGCCGAGGTCAGCCGTCTCGTCTCCCTCGGGGCGACTCGAGTCGACATCGGCCAGGACGAGGTCGCCCGGTTGGCGATGGCTGATCCCGATGGCAACGACTTCTGTGTCTTGACCCCCCGATAGAGGACGGGCGGTGACAGCTCGCGGGGACGATCTCCTCGCCGGCTCGCCGAACCGGGCCACAGCTGCGGGGTGGACGGCGTGACCACGACGTCGTCGAGGTGCGCGTAATCGATTGCCGCCGCCTCGAGCGGAGTACTAGCCAGGCCCGATGCTCGTTCGTGCCGCAGAAGAGGTCGACGTGTCGGCCATCGCCGCGCTCAATGCCACCGTGCAACAGCTGCATTACGAGGCACGACCCGATTGGTTCGTGGCTCCCGACGGGGAAGCGATCGCGTCGTGGCTCCTCACGACACTCGGCCGTGACGACGTCTTCGTCTTCGTCGCCGAAGAAGACAGACGAATCGTCGGCTACGCGCTGGCGACGCTCCTCCGTCGGGCCCCGACCCCGTTCACGCGGGCAATGGCGATCCTCGAGCTGGACCAGATCGGAGTCGATGAAGATGCCCGCCGGTCGGGAGTGGGATCACTTCTCATCCGTCGGATCGCGGACCTCCGCTCGGAAGTCGGGGCGGACCTCGCGACGCTGACCGTGTGGGACTTCAACGAGGTCGCTCGAGCGATCTTCCGCGCCCACGGCTTCGTCGATGCGATGCACCGCCTGGAGCTCGCACCATCGACCTGACCGAGTGTCCACGCGAACACCGGCACCGGGGAGCGATGAGCCGACTTCAGGGACGTGAAGCGAGCAGCGCCTCGACGAAGAAGCGGACTTTGGCCTGTGCGGTTGGTTACTACCGGATGGCGAGGAAGAGTCTCCGACTCATGCGGACCCCTGTGCCTGCGGGGACCCTCGCGGAGGATGCTCGGTGTTGATCGAGGAACGTGCGCACGGCGGTGAGGTCGGCTTGCTCGGCGTGACCCTCCAGCTCGATGACAGTTCGCTCGACGAGGTTCGTGACGAAGCGCCCCGCGGACTCGTTGTCGGGGGGCCGAACCACGCTGGCCATCGTGCGTTCGCCCACCACCTCGAGTCCGGCGGCGGCGAGCATCTCCGGGTAGATCTCGGCGTTGAGCGCTCCCGGCAGGCGGGCCCGCCTGGTGTCGGACCACCGGCGCCACGCCTCGTCGAGGCGATCGCCGAGGCCGGGTCGCCCGAGGTCGTCGGCCCACCGCACCGATGTCGGCTTCGCCCGCTCGAGGACGCACAGCACACCGAGTGGTTGGAGCAGCGCCCGGACCCGTCGGAGGGTCACCACCTCGTCATCCACGTGGTGCAGCGACATGGCTGCCCACACGAGGTCGTACCGGCCGAGCGATTCGAGGTCGCCGTTCAGATCGACTGGGCGAGTCTCGACCCGCAACCCGAGCCCGGCCCGACCCGCTCGGTTGTCGACGCTCGCCAGCATCGTCGCCGACCCGTCGACGGCCACGACCGCCGCCCCGGTGAACGCCTCGGCCAGCGCCGTCGTCGCCACCCCTGGCCCGCAACCGAGATCCAGGGCCCGCCGGACCGACCCATCCCGGTCGGCGATCAGGCGAGAGGCGGAAGCGATCGCCTGTCCGATCAGCGGAGCGGACAGCTCGCCCTCGGCGTCGAGCATCGCGGCCATCGGCACCGAGTCGAACGCCGCCTCGTGGCCGTGCCCCACGGATCCGTCGTCGTGGTTCCGGTGTTCATGCGGCATGCCTCGCAACCTACCGAGGACCTGCCATAACGGCATCGCGTCATGCCAACAACGCAAGACGCCTCTGTTGAGGCGGCGCTTCCTCTGCTCGCCGACCGGGGCCGACTGAGGCCTTGACGAACTCGAGCAGGTCGCGGTTGAACTGGTCTGATGGGCAGCGGTCCGCTCAGGTCAGGACGATGGGCATGGACTCCCAGCCCCGGACCGTCGACGTGGGGGCGAGCTTCATCCCGGCGGTGTCGAGGTCCCACTCGGGGAACCGGTTGAGGAGCTCGTCCAGCGCGACCCGGGCCTCGAGGCGGGCGAGGTTGGCACCCAGGCAGAAGTGGAGCCCGAAGCCGAAGGTGAGGTGCTGGATGTCCTTGCGATGGATGTCGAACACGCCGGGATCCGAGTAGCGGCGGGGATCGCGATTGGCGGAGGCCTGGAGCAGGAGCATCGCGCTGCCGGCGGGAAGGGTGGTCCCGTAGTAGTCGATGTCGTGCGTCACGAAGCGGGCGCTGGCGTGGCCGGTCGGTTCGAACCGCAGGGTCTCGTCGATCACGTTGGGGATGAGCGAGCGGTCCTCGACGACCTCGCGGCGCTGGTCGGGGTGCTCGGCCAGCAGCTTGGCCAGCCACCCGATGAGCCGGCCGGTGGTCTCGTTGCCGGCGCCGGCCAGGACCGCGGTGTAGGTGAGGACCTCGGGACGGGTCAGCGTGCGCGTCGTTCCTGTCTCGTCTTCGAACTCGGCGTTGAGCAGCTGGGTCATGAGGTCGTCGGACGGGTGCTTGGACCGCCACTCGATGTAGTCGGCGAAGTAGTCACCGCGGGCGACGTTCTCCTCCTTCACGTCCATGGGCTCGCCGGGCACGGTGCGGAGGTTGGCGTCGGTCCGGTTGCGGACCGCGACCTGGTCCTCTTCCGGGATCCCGAGGAGCATCCCGATGACCCGCATGGGCAACATCGAAGCGAGCTCGGTGATGATGTCGAAGCCGTCGGAACCGACCAACGGGTCGAGGCAGCGGGCGCAGAAGTCGCGGACCTGGTCCTCCAGAGCGGCCATCCGGCGGGGGGTGAAGACCCGGGACATGAGGCCCCGGTGCGTCGTGTGCAGCGGCGGATCCTCGAAGAGCAGGACACCTGGCGGCAGCTCGACGCCGGACCTGATGATGTCGAGGATGTCGCTTCGGGTGTTGGAGAACGTCTGCCAGTTGAGCAGGGCCTTCTCCACGTCGGCGTGCCGGGACAACGCCCAGAAGTCGTAGCGCTGGTTGTGGTAGATCGGCGCCTCGTCCCGGAGCCGGGCATACACCGGATACGGGTCGGCGTTGATGTCGACGTCGTAAGGGTCGAAATAGACGTCCGTCGCGTCCAGGG
>DATDAH010000213.1:0-7923 GCA_036525535.1 Acidimicrobiales bacterium | reverse complement strand
TCGGCGGTGCGGCGCAGGAGCCCATGGGCCTCGAGGGCGACAGCCAGCCGGTGGGCGGTGGCCCGGGAGAAGCCGGTGGTGGCGACGAGGTCGGCCAGGGTGCAGGGCCCGGCGTCCTCGACCGCACCGAGGACGCGCACCCCCTTGTCGATCGTGCCCACACCGCTTACCCTGGGTTCCACAACCCAAGATCGTAGTCTCATCATTCGAGACGACGCGACGACCCGAGGATCCTGATGGCCAAGACGCTCTCAGAGAAGGTGTGGGACCGCCACGTCGTGCACCGTGGCGACGGCACCGGCGAGCCCGACCTGCTCTACATCGATCTGCACCTGGTCCACGAGGTGACCTCACCCCAGGCCTTCGACGGCCTGCGCATCGCCGGTCGGCCCGTGCGCCGACCGGACCTGACCGTCGCCACCGAGGACCACAACGTCCCCACCACCCTCGGGCCGATCGAGGACCCCATCTCCCTGACCCAGGTCGAGACCCTGCGGTCCAACACCGCCGAGTTCGGGATCCGCCTCCACTCGATGGGGGACCCGAACCAGGGCATCGTCCACATCATCGGCCCGGAGCAGGGCCTGAGCCAGCCCGGGATGACCATCGTCTGCGGCGACTCGCACACCTCGACCCACGGGGCCTTCGGCGCGCTGGCCTTCGGCATCGGCACCAGCGAGGTCGAGCACGTCCTGGCCACCCAGACCCTCCCCCAGCGCCGACCCGGGACCATGGCCGTCACCGTCGACGGCGACCTGCCCGCCGGGGTCACGGCCAAGGACATCGTCCTGGCGATCATCGGTCGCATCGGCACCGGCGGCGGGATCGGCTCCGTGATCGAGTACCGGGGCTCGGCCATCCAGGCCCTGTCGATGGAAGGGCGCATGACCGTCTGCAACATGTCCATCGAGGCCGGGGCCCGGGCCGGCCTGATCGCGCCCGACGAGACCACGTTCGCCTATCTGAAGGGACGCCCGTCCGCTCCGTCGGGCGCCGACTGGGACGCCGCGGTCGCCGACTGGCGCACGCTGGTCAGCGACGACGACGCCACCTTCGACAAGGAGGTGATCATCGACGCCGCCACCCTGTCGCCTCACGTCACCTGGGGCACGAACCCGGCCCAGGTCATCCCTCTGGACGCCGCGGTGCCCTCCCCCGAGGACTTCGCCGAAGCCTCCGAGCGCGACGCCGCCGAGCGGGCGCTGGCCTACATGGGCCTGCAGGCCGGCACCCCGATGCGGGAGGTGGCGGTGGACACCGTCTTCATCGGGTCCTGCACCAACGGTCGCATCGAAGACCTGCGGGCCGTGGCCGCCGTGGCCGAGGGCCGTCAGGTGGCCGACGGCGTGCGCACGCTGGTCGTCCCCGGTTCCGGCCGGGTCAAGGAACAGGCCGAGGCCGAGGGACTCGACCAGATCCTGACGGCCGCGGGATTCGACTGGCGACAACCCGGCTGTTCGATGTGCCTGGCCATGAACCCGGACAAGCTGGCCATCGGCGAACGGGCCGCGTCGACCAGCAACCGCAACTTCGAGGGTCGCCAGGGCCGAGGGGGGCGCACCCACCTCGTATCCCCGGAGGTGGCCGCGGCCACCGCCATCGCCGGCACCTTCGCCACCCCCGACGACCTGGACTAGGAGCGACCCGATGGACGCCGTGAACGTGGTGACGGGGACGGCGGTCCCCCTGGACCGGTCCGACGTGGACACCGACCAGATCATCCCCAGCGACTGGCTCAAGCGCGTGGAGCGCACCGGTTTCGGTCGGGGCCTCTTCGCGGAGTGGCGGGACGACCGGGACTTCGTGCTCAACGACGAGCAGTTCGCGGGGGCGTCGATCCTCGTGGCCGGCCCGAACTTCGGCACCGGCTCCTCTCGCGAGCACGCCGTGTGGGCCATCCAGGACTACGGCTTCCGGGCCGTGATCTCGCCCCGCTTCGCCGACATCTTCCGCAACAACGCCACCAAGTGCGGCCTCGTGCCCGTGCAGGTGGACGCGGCCGTGGGCGAGGCCCTGATGCGCGCGGTGGAGGCCGACCCGACGCTGGAGCTGACCATCGATGTCGAGCGGGGCACCGTCGCCGCCCCGGCGGTCGGCATCGAGGCGCCCTTCGAGATGGACGAGAACACCCGTCACCGACTGGTCAACGGCCTCGACGACATCGGCCTGAGCCTCCAGCACGTCACCGAGATCGACGGCTACGAGACCACCCGCCCCGCCTGGCTACCGTCAGTCCGTGCCTGACCTCACCGTTCTGGTCGCACCTCCCCGCGGTGAGGCGCGGCACGATGCAACCAACGAGGTGAGTCGTGGCTGAGCGCGTGGATGTGGTGGTCGTGGGGGCCGGGGTGGCGGGCTTGGTCGCCGGGCGCCGGCTCCAGGAGGCCGGTCGGACCGTCGTCGTGCTCGAGGCCAGGGACCGGGTCGGCGGCCGCACGCTGAACGACACCATCGCCGGGGTCACCGTCGAGGTCGGTGGCCAGTGGGTCGGTCCGACCCAGGACCGGATCAACGCCCTCATCGACGAGCTCGGCCTCGAGCGGTACCCGACTTACGACGAGGGCCAGACGGTCGTCGAGCTGCCCGGCGGCAAGGTCAAACGCTTCTCCGGGGACACGCCGCCGTTCAGCCCGCTGGCCCTGGTCGACCTCCTCCAAGCCCAGCGGGCCCTGGACCAGCTGGTCGAGACCGTCGATCTGGACGCCCCTTGGGACACCCCCGACGCGCCGGCCCTCGACGCCATGACGTTCGCCTCGTGGCTCGACAAGCGGCTGCACACGGACCAGGCCCGGGCGTTCCACGCGATCCTCACGGCCGCCGCCCTTGCCACCGAGCCCGACACCATGTCGCTGCTCCACTGGCTGACCTACATCCAGTCGGGCCACGGACTGGAGCGGATCATCGCCGTCACCGGCGGCGCCCAGCAGGACCGGGTGGTCGGCGGTTCCTGGCGGGTCAGCGAGCGCTTGGCCGACGACCTGGGCGAGGCGGTCGTCACCTCGGCACCCGTTCGCAGGATCGCCGCCGGCGACGACGCCGTCACCGTCACGGCCGACGCCGGTTCGTTCCAGGCGGCTCAGGTGATCGTGGCCGCGGCCCCGAACCTGGCCGGCCGCATCGACTACGAACCCGCTCTGCCGGCCCGGAGGGACCTGCTCACCCAGCAGCTCCCCCACGGCCAGGTGATCAAGGTCATGGTCGCCTTCGACGAGCCGTGGTGGCGGAGGGAGGGACTGAACGGCCAGGCCGCCTCGGCCGACGGTCCCGTCGGCGTCGTGTTCGACAACACGGTCCCGGGCCACCAGCCGGGGATCCTCGTCGGCTTCTACGAAGGGGCCGACGCCCTGTACTGGGGCGAGAGGTCCTCCACCGCCCGTCGCCAGGCCTATGTCGACTGCCTGGTCCGCTACTTCGGCCCGAAGGCGGCGAGCCCGATCGACTACCTCGAGCGGGACTGGGCTGCCGAAGCGTGGACCCGGGGCTGCTACGGCGCCCACTTCCCCACCGGCGCCTGGACCCGCTTCGGCCCCGCCCTCCGCGAGGCTTGCGGACCGATCCACTGGGCGGGCACCGAGACGGCCACCCGTTGGATGGGCTACATCGACGGCGCCGTCCAGTCCGGGGAGCGAGCCGCCCGCGAGGTCCTCACCGCCCTGACGTAGCCGGGAACCACATCGGGACCTCGGGTCGTCTGAGGACTCCCCCGAAGGCCCGAAGCTCTCGGTTACGGCCCAGTGACCGTGTCCCTGACCTCAGCCCGATCCCGGATCCGGATCACCTTGTTGATCGCATTGAGAAGCGCCCGAGCCGACGCCTCCACCACATCGGTGGACACTCCCCGCCCCGACACCTTCACGCCGTCGGACTCGAACTGGATGACCACGTCCCCGAGGGCGTCGACTCCGCCGGTCACCGACGACACGTTGAAGTCGGTCTGGCGCCCGTCGACCCCGGTGGCACTGCGGATGGCCTGGCCGGCGGCGTCGATCATGCCGTCACCCTCGGCCGTGGCTTCCATCTTCTCGCCGTCCGTGGTGCGGACCAGCACGACCTGCGCGCTGGCCGGGCCGACGTTGCTGCCGCGGAACTCGATGCTGGACAGCTCGAAGGCGTCGGTGGATGACACGTTCAGCTCGGCGGCCACGATGGCCTCGAGATCGGCGTCGGTGATCTCCACCTTCCGGTCGGCCAGCTCCTTGAACCGGGCGAAAGCCTGGTTCAGGGCGTCGCCCTGGACCTTGAGGCCCATCTTCTCCAGCGTGTCGCTGAAGGCATGGCGACCGGAGTGCTTGCCCAACACCAGCGAGGTGTCCTGGCCCACCGCGTTGGGGTCCATGATCTCGTAGGTGGTGCGGTCCTCCAGCATCCCGTGTTGGTGGATGCCCGCCTCGTGGGCGAACGCGTTCCGGCCGACGACGGCCTTGTTGTACTGCACCGGGTAGCCGGTGAGCCGGGCGACCAGCCGACTGGTCTTGGCCAGCTCTTCGGCCCGGACGTTGGTGTCCAGGCCACCGAAGTACTCCGACCGGGTGCGCAGGGCCATGACGATCTCCTCGAGGGCGGCGTTGCCGGCCCGCTCGCCGATGCCGTTCATGGCCACCTCGACCTGTCGGGCCCCGGCCTCCACCGCGGCCAGGGAGTTGGCCACGGCCATGCCCAGGTCGTCGTGGCAGTGGGCCGAGATGACGTAGTCACCGGTGACCCGCTCCCGGATGGCGGCGATGCGCCGACCGAACTCCTGGGGGATGGCGAAGCCGACGGTGTCGGGGATGTTCAGGGTGACCGCACCGCGGTCGACGGCGATCTGCAGGACCTCGCACATGAAGTCGAAGTCCGAGCGGGAGGCGTCCTCGGGTGAGAACTCGACGTCGTCGGTGTAGTTCTTGGCATGCGCCACCGCCGACCCCGCCTCCACCTTCACCTGGTCCGGGGTCATCTTCAGCTTGTTGGCCATGTGGTTCTCGGAGGTGGCGATGAAGACGTGGATGCGGGCCCGCTCGGCGTGCTGGACGGCCTCCCAGCACCGGTCCACGTCCTTCAGGGCCGTGCGGGACAGGCCGGTGATGACCGGGCCCCGGACCGACCGGGCGATCGCCTCGACGGCCTCGAAGTCGCCCTGACTGGCGACCGGGAAACCGGCCTCCAGGTAATCGACCCCCAGACGGGCGAGCTGCTCGGCGATCTCCAGCTTCTCGCCGACGTCCAGCGAGATGCCCGGCGACTGCTCGCCGTCCCGCAGCGTCGTGTCGAAGATCACGACTCGCTTGCTGTCACTCATGGGACTGCCTTTCTGGGGTTCGGGGTGATGGTCACGGCAGTGCGGTCGAAGTCCAAAACGAAAAAGCCCCCTGACCCTTCCGGGTTCAGGAGGCGAGACGAGCACCGATATGGGGGTGCTCGCCTTACGTAAGAAGGAGGTCCAGGGCGCGACGGTCGAAACGCATCTCGGGCACCATCGCACCGGATCGCCGAATCGTCAACCCCCGACAATCATTTGACACTCGAGGTGCCACTAGTTGTGGCCAACTGCTAGACAGAACCCGTGGGGGATGCCTCGGCCACACGCTCGACCACGGTCAACGCACCCGTGGAGACCGTCTGGGCGACCCTGGCCGCGTTCGACCGCCTCAGCACCTGGTCGCCCGAAGTGGACCACTCGACGTATCTGACCGAGCAGCGCGAGGGTGTCGGCAGCGCCCGGCGGGTGCAGGTGGGACGAACCGTGCTGGTCGAGCGCATCACCGAGTGGGACCCGCCCCGATCCCTCGCCTATGCCCTCGAGGGCCTGCCCCCTGTCGCCGGCGGGGCCACCAACCGCTGGACCTTGCGGGCGGAGGGCGACCGGACGTTCGTCACGCTGACCAGCACCGTTGATCCCGGGGCACAGCCCGTCGGCCGGTTGGCCGCTCCGCTCGTTGCCCGTCGCCTGGCCAAGGCGTCCGACGGCATGCTCGCCGGCCTCGATGCCCACCTGACCGGAGCCCGCCCGTGACCGACCGCCCGGACATCGTCATCATCCTCACCGACGAGGAACGGGCCGCCCCGCCCTACGAGGACCCGGCCGTCGCCCACTGGCGCCACGAGACCCTCGCCGGCGAGCGCTGGTTCGCCGAGCACGGCGTCGCCTTCGCCCGCCACTACACCGGCTCCCTGGCCTGTGTGCCCAGCCGGCCCACGATGTTCACCGGCCAGTACCCGGACCTCCACGGCGTCACCCAGACCGACGGCCTCGGCAAGATGGCCGACGACTCCCGCATGCGCTGGTTGCCTGCCGGCGAGGTCCCCACGCTGGGGAACTGGTTCCGGGCCGGCGGGTACGACACCCGCTACGACGGAAAGTGGCACATCAGCCACGCCGACCTCACCGACCCGGCGACCGGGAAGTCGCTGGCCACCAACACCGACGACGGCGAGGTCCTCGCCGACGCCGTCGCCGCCTACCTCGACGCCGATCCCCTCGCCCCGTACGGGTTCTCCGGCTGGGTCGGTCCGGAGCCGCACGGCGCTCCACTGGCCAACAGCGGCTTGCGCCGGGACCCGCTCATCGCCGACCGGGTCGTGGCCTGGTTGGAGGACCGCTACGCCCGCCGCCACGCCGGCGACGCCGACGCGCGGCGCCCGTTCCTCCTCGTAGCCAGCTTCGTGAACCCCCACGACATCGTCCTCTTCCCGGCGTGGCAACGGACCAATCCCGTGGACGACGGGCCATCGCCGCTCGACCCGCCACCGGTCCCCGAAGCCCCGACCGAACACGAAGACCTGCGGAACAAGCCGGCGGCTCAGATCGCCTACCGAGCGGCCTATCCGTCGGGCTACGGGCCGCCGGCTGCCATTGCCCGCATCTACCGGCGCAACGCCCAGGCCTACCGGGACCTCTACCACCGCCTCCACGCGGAGGTCGACGGGCCGGTGGACCGAGTCCGGCGGGCGGTCACCGAGGGCGGGTCGGACGACGCCGTCCTCGTGCGCACGGCCGACCACGGCGAGCTGCTCGGGGCCCACGGCGGGCTCCATCAGAAGTGGTTCAACCTCTACGACGAGGCCACCAGGGTCCCCTTCACCATCGCCCGGGTCGGTAACCGGACGACCGAACCGCTCCGGGTGGACGCTCCTACGTCCCACATCGACCTCGTCCCCACCCTCCTGGCCGCCGCCGGACTCGACGCCACAGCCCTCGCCCCCCAACTCGCCGAGAGCTTCAGCGAGGTCCACGACCTGCCGGGCACCGACCTGATGCCGGTGGTCGCCACCGTGGTCGAGCCCGATGCCGACCGGGCCGTCTACCTCATGACTCGGGACAACATGCTCGAGGGCGACAGCGGTGCCTCCGGGGTGGCCCGGCGTCTCGGCCGCACGGCCCGCCCTCCGGCCCCCCTGCGCATCCAGGTCCCGGCCCACGTGGGGTCGAACTTCGAGGGTGTGGTGGTCCGGGTGGCCGATGCCGATGCCCCGGGAGGGGCCGATCACCACTGGAAGCTGGTCCGGACCTTCGACGATCCCAGCACGTGGACCGAGCCCGAGGTCCGCCACCTCGCCGCCGATGGCCTGGGCGGGCCCAGCTACCGCAGCGCGCCCCTCCCCGACCAGTGGGAGCTCTATGACCTCGACACCGATCCGATCGAGGCTGACAACCGGGCGGACGACCCGATCGCCGCCGACGTCGTCGCCCTGCTGCGCCGGCGTCTGAAGGAGGAACGGGCCGTGTCGATCCCCGAGCGCAACCGGCCTTGGCCCTATGTCGCCCGCCGCGCCAACCCCCGAGCCAGGCCCAAGGCCCCTCCGCCTCTCGCTCGGCTCCTCCGGCGGGCCCTGCAGCGGGTCGGCCTACATCCCGAGGACCCTGACGCCACGGCGTTCGACCTGGCCGGGCACCGAGCCCTCGTCGTGGCCACGAACCACGGCGTGCTCGACGTCGGAAAGCCC
>DATDAH010000212.1:0-6549 GCA_036525535.1 Acidimicrobiales bacterium | reverse complement strand
CGTAGGACTTCAGCCGGAACTTGCGCATCCAGTCCGGCTCGCCCTTCATCCAGGACATCTCCTGGATGATGTCCTCGTTCAGGCCGCGCTTCGGCTTGAAGACGTAGTCCTCTTCGTCACTCCACCCCAGCTTGTACCGAGAGAGATCGAGAGTCACATCACTGGTGGTCACGAACGCCTCCTGGGCCCGATGGACACCCGGGCAATTTCTCCTACGTAGATAGTAACAACCCTGACCGCGGCCGCCACTTGACGATGCCCCCCGACTGCCGATGGATACCGGTCCGATGCAGCAGGGAGGAAGGTTGGCCAGCGCGCCCGAAACCGACGTGCCCGCGACGGCACGCGCCTCCGCTCTCGACCTCCTCGAGGAGGTCCCGGTCGGCGTGTTCGCCACCGACGAGGCTCTCCGGGTCCTCTGGGCCAACCCGCGCGTCGGCGAACTCACCGGCGTACGCCCCGCCGACGCCATCGGCCGGGCCCTCCACGACCTCGCCGGCCCCGACGCCGACCGGGTCGAGCGGGCGCTCCGAGACGCCTGGACCCGCCAGGAACCCTGTCTGACCTGGTTCCGGGCGCAGCACAGCGACGGCGGTCGCAGCCGGGTGCAGCTCCGGGCCACCATCGCTTGCGGCGCCGACGGGGAGCCGATCGGCCTGATCGGCTCTCTCGACGACGTGGCCGCCGTCACCCACGCCGAGGACCCCGCCGCCCGAGCGGCCACGATCCTGCAGTCGAGCAGTGACGCCGTGTTCAGCATCACCAACGACAGCAAGGTCTGGTTCCTCAACGGCGCCGCCGAGGACCTCTTCGGCGACAGCGGGATCGGCCAGCCGACGCTCCAGGCCCTGTTCACATCGGAGTCCCTGCGCCGCTTCGACGCCGAGATCCTGACCCGGGTCGAGCGGGAGGGGAGCTGGACGGGCGAGCTCACCATGCGGGGCCGGGGTGGGAACCCGGTCTACGTCGAGGTGACCCTGCGGGCCGAACGGGACGAGGACGGCCAACTCCGCGAGCTCAGCGGTCTCGCCCGGGACATGACCGACCGCCGCAAGGTCGAGGCGGCTTGGGCCCACCGCGCCCTGCACGACCCGCTCACCGGCCTGCCCAACCGGGCGAAGCTCCTCGACCACCTCGAAAAGGCACTGGCCCGGGCCAGTCGGGACGGCACCCACGTCGCCCTCCTCTTCTTCGACGTCGACCGCTTCAAGCTGGTCAACGACACCCGCGGCCACGACGTCGGCGACGACCTGCTCTGCCAGATCGCCGAGCGCATCCGCACGGTCCTGCGACCCCACGACCTGGTCGCCCGCCTCGGCGGTGACGAGTTCGTCGTCCTCTTCGACGGCGTCGAGAGCGACAGCCACGCCCTGGCCGTCGGCCACCGGGTCACCGAGGTCATCGAGACGCAGCCGATGGCCCTGCCCAGCGGCGACTACTCGGTGACCGTCAGCGCCGGCGTGGCCCTCTCCCACACGGGCACCCTGCCGACCCGGCTCATGCGGGAGGCCGACGCCGCCATGTACCGGGCCAAGGAGCTCGGCCGGGCCCGCCTCGAGCTCTACGACGACGAGCTCCGCCGCCGGCAAGCCGAACGGGTGGCCCTCTCCGACGACCTCAGCCGGGCCATGGCCGACAACGCCATCACCCTCCACTACCAGCCCTTCGTCAGCCTGCGCACCGGCCAGGTGACCGGCATGGAGGCGCTGGCCCGCTGGAGCCATCCCACCCGGGGCCCCCTCCCGCCGGACGAGTTCATCGGCCTCGCCGAACAGACCGGTCTCATCGACCAGCTCGGCCCGGTCCTGCTGCGCAACGCCTGCACCTTCGCCGTGGGCTGGCAGTCCGAAGTGGCCCAGGCTCCCCGCCTCCACGTGAACATCTCCGGCCGGCAGCTGGCCGACGACCAGTTCCCGACCACGGTGCGCCACATCCTCGCCGAGTCCGGGCTCGCCCCGCACCGCCTCTGTCTGGAGATCTCCGAGTCCGACCTCCAGGGCGACACCGACGTCGCCGTCGTCGCCCTCCTGCGCCTGAAGGACATCGGGATCGACCTCGCCATCGACGACTTCGGCACCGGCTTCTCGTCCCTGCCCCACCTCCGCAGCTTCCCGGTCGACCTCCTGAAGGTCGACCGGTCCTTCATCGACGGCCTCGGTCCCGACCCCGAGGACTCCGCCATCGCCGCCGCCATCGTCAGCCTGGCCCACAACCTCGAGATCGAGGCCGTGGCCGAGGGCGTCGAGTCGGTCGAGCAGGTCTCCGAGCTCCAAGCCCTCGGCTGCGACGCGGCCCAGGGCTTCCTCTTCGCCCGCCCCATGGCCGCCGCCGACGTCATCCCCTACCTCGACCACGTCTACGCGGTCTGACAGTTCCGCTCGACCGAACGTCAAGCGTCGCTCGCTCAGTCGGTCTGGGCAGCGGACCGGCGAAGCCAGACGACGGCATCGGCGCGGGTGAGCCCGACACCGGATCGGAATCGCCCGTCGAGCAACGCGGCGATGGGTCGCTGCGGGCCACCTCGGTCGGAATCGGTCAGGACCCAAGCGACGGCCGCGGCGTGTGGGCTCCGGCGGCCGACATCGGCGGGGAGGACCGACCTCGACACCACTTGTCGACCGGCCCGTCGCCAGAGCCAGCTGGCCCACTGCACCCGGGTGGCGACTCGCGCCGGTGAGAACGTCGTCATCGTCTCCGGCAGCACACCGGTTCCCACGGCCCAGTCCAGCGCCGGCTGCAGTGCCGGTGAGGCATCGGTGATCGCCGACGGCCCCGACGCGACAGGTGACCCGGCCTGGCGCCAAAGCCAGGTCATGACCACTGATCGGGGGGCTCGGCCCCGAGGCCGGAACGTGCCGTCCGAGAACGCGACGTCGACGGGCCCTCGGTCGGCCCACCGGGCCGCGGCCAGCCACGGGGGTACCGAGTTGTCATGGGGCAGGTCGAGGTAGCCGTACGGCGGCACGTCACAGGACCGCCCCGCGCAGCGAACGAGGTGGCGACGCTGTCGCTCGAGGCGCGATTGGCGCGCCTGAACCTCCGGACGACCGGCGAGGTTGTCCACCTGGTAGGGGTCGGTGTTCAGGTTGTAGAGCTCGACGTCACGTTCCGGGGTCTCCCAGCGGATGTACACCCATCCGTCACTCGTCCGTACGCCGCTGAAGGTCGGCCGACCCGGCGATCTCACCGTGCGGCCGATCCCCATCAGGTAGACGACCCGCGGGTGCGACGACGACGACCCCGGCCCCGGCTCCCAGTCGGTCCCCTCCCCCGCCAGGACGGGGACGAGCGAACGGCCGTCCAGGGGCGCCAGGGGCGCCGCATCGGCGAGGTCGAGGATGGTGGCACCGAGGTCGACGTTGGCCACGGCGACATCGGAGGTCGTCCCTCGCAGCGCGGGGGCCACGGCCGGACCCGCCACGATGAGCGGGACGTGGATCGCGGGCTCATAAGGCGTGTACTTGCCTTCCGGGATCCGGTGCTCCCCGAAGTACAGCCCGTTGTCGCTGGTGAAGACGAGGACCGTGTCCTCGAGCTCACCGGTGTCCTGTAGTCGGCCGACGATCGACGACACCGCCTCATCGACCGAGGCCAGCGAGCGCAGACCGGCCCGCCAGTGTTCGTCGATCCGCACGATGGCGTCCTCGCTCAGCTCCGGGTTGGCCTGCAGCCAGACCGGCTTGTCGGCCAGGTCGGCCTCGTCGAACGCCGGCGTCCGCGGGGCCTGGGCCCCTTGATATAGATCGGCATGGCGAGGGGCGAACGACGGGCCGGTCCTGCCCGGAGCGCCGTGGGGGTTGAAGAAGTTGAGCATCAGGAAGAACGGGCGGCCGCTGGCCGAAGCCCGATCGATCATCGATCCCGAGACCCGCGCGTACTGGTCGGTGACGAAGCCCTCGGGCAGGGTGACCAGCCGCCCGTTCACGTTGAGGCGCCCGTCCCAATAGCCCTCCGGCGCGGCCGCACGCCAGTCCACCCAACCGGGCGGCACGGGCGATCGGGGCCGGTAACCGTTGAGGTACTTCCCGAGCAGGCCCGTGTGGTAGCCCGAACGCCGGAGAGCGACGGCGATCGACCGGCCCTCGGCGTCGGCGGCGAACGCGGGCCACGCTTCGGGCTGCCTGGTGGACATCGACGACTCCACCGGGAGCGGGTTCAGGTCGTCGGCCGCACTGTTCGTGCGTACCCCGTTGTTCTGCGTGTACTGGCCGGTGAAGAAGGTGGCCCGACTCGGACAGCACATCGGGTAGGACACGACCGCATCGGTGAACGTGAGGCCCGAACCCCCGAGCAGATCGGTGGTCATGGGCAGCGCCTGCATCTGCTCGAGCGTCTGATCGTCGGTCATGATCACGACGACGTTGGGCCGGTCGTCCCCCGGAATCGGCGGGGCCGCCGACGAGGACGAAGGACTCGTCGCGACCACGACGGAGGCCAGGAAGATGCCGGCCAACCCCGCCACAAGAGGTCGCCGAGGCTGCATTCAGAGGAACGGTACCGGAGCCATGGGCTCGACTCGAGGCCGTGGCCGTGGGCATCGAGGCCCGCCGGATCAGGCCAGTCCTACGTCGACCCGCTGCAGCCAACCGACCGCCTGCGCCCGGGCTGTCACCGACGCGGGGCGTAACGTCCGGTCGCGGAACCCGATGGCGATCGGTCCCTCGGCGCCGGGCGGATCCGAGAGCTGCCAAACGATCGCCGCCAGGCCCAGTGCGACGCACTGACGTCCCGACGCCAGGGGGTGGCCTCCGGTCCGGCCGCCCGGCCACGACACGGAGCCACTGGGCCCAGGTCGCCCGGGTCGCCGCCCGCTGCGGATGGAACCGGGCCTTGCTCGCCGACACCATGCCGATGTCGATCGCCCAGTCCACCGCCGGACGCAGGCCCCGACCCACGTCCGTGAAGGCCGTCGACGGCGTTGCCGCGGGTGAGCCCGTGGCGCCAGAGCCAGGCCAAGAGGGCGCCCCGGCGCCCGGCGTCGTTCGGCGCGAAGGTGCCATCGGTGAGGGCGATGCCGACACGGGCCGCGTCGGCCCAATGAGCCACCTCGAACCACGATGGCACGAGCCTCCCGGGACAAAGGTCGAGGTAGCCGTACGGCGGGACGTCATACGGCGGGCGCAACGCACGAGCAGGCGCCGCTGGCTTTCGAGGGGCGCGCGGACGCCGGCGGGCGGGATCCTGGGCCACGTTGTCGACCTCGTTTGGCTCAGTCGAGAGGTCGAAGGGCTCCACGGCGCGACGTAGGTCCTCCCAACGGACGTAGACCCACCCGTCACTGCTCCGGACCCCGTTGTGGGTGAACGGCACCGATCCCGGGAGCGAGGGCGATGCCCATCGGGTAGACGGGACGCGGATGGATGTTCCCCCCGACCCCGGCCTGCCAGGGCAACGGCTTCCCCTCTGGCACCGGCGCGAAGGAACGGCGTCGGGCAGGGATCGCGGCTCGATCCCGGCGAGGTCGAGGATGGTCGGGGCGAGGTCGACGTTCGCCACCGCCAGATCGGACTCGGTGCCCCGCAGCGACTCGTCCACCGCCGGCCCGCTCACGATGACCGGCACGTGGATCGCCGGCTCGTAGGGCAGGTAGTTGCCCACGGGGATCCGATGCTCCCCGTGGAAGAACTGTTGTCGCTGGTGAACAGGATCACCGTGAACGGCGGCGGCCCCCACGACCCACGGATCAGGCCGCGGTGGTGCCGCCGGACCAGGTGGCGAACATGGCGGCATACTGGCCGCCCTTGGCCACGAGCTCGGCGTGAGGGCCGACCTCGACCAGCCGGCCGCCGGACACGACGGCGACTCGGTCGGCCCGTTCGGCGGTCGACAGGCGGTGGGCCACCAGGATCACCGTTCGCCCCTCGGACAGGCGGACCACAGCGGCCTCGACCAGGGCCTCGGTGCCAGGGTCGAGGCTGGACGTGGCCTCGTCCAGCACCAGCACCGCCGGGTCGGCCAGCGCGGCCCGGGACAGGGAGACCAGTTGCTTCTCCCCCGCCGACAGCCGCGAACCCCGCTCCCGGACCTCGGTGTCGAGGCCCTCGGGGAAGGCCTCGAAGCGCTCGAGCAGGCCGAGCTCCCGGACGGCGGCCTCGACCTCGTCGTCGGTGGCGTCGAGGCGGCCCACCCGCACGTTGTCCCGCACCGTCCCCGCGAACAGGAAGCCCTCCTGGGGCACGACGACGATCTGGCTCCGTAGGGACCCGATCCGGGCGTCCCGCAGGTCGACGCCACCGAAGCTCACCGTGCCCACGGTCGGGTCGTACAGGCGGGCCATCAGCTTGGCCAACGTCGACTTGCCCGCCCCGGTCGGCCCCACCAGGGCCAAGCGCTCACCGGAGGCCAAGCACAGGCTCACGTCGCTGAGCACGTCGTCCTGGTCCGGCCCGTAGGCGAACGACACGCCGTCCACCTCGAGGTCGCCCCGCTCGGGCAGGTCGATCGCCCCCTGACGTTCGGGCACGTCGACCCGCGTGTCGAGCAGCTCGATCAGCTTGTTGAGGGCCGCGCCGGCAGATTGCAGGACGTTGAAGAGCTGGCTGAGCTGCT
>DATDAH010000211.1:0-4087 GCA_036525535.1 Acidimicrobiales bacterium | reverse complement strand
CGGGTCAGGTACTCGTAGGTGTCCCACGGGTTGTCCAACGCCCCGAGGGCCTTGAAGCTGGTGGCGGGCATGCCCGCCTGGCGCAGGTAGTCGGCCAGCACGAACGAGCCGAGACCGCCGCCGACGGAGACGATGGGGACGTCGACGACAGGGATGCCGGCCTCGGCGAGCATCTGGTCGCTCCACTCGCTGGTGGCGATGAGCTGATCGGTCAGGTCGCCCGGCGCCTGCGCCGCCTCCATGGCCGCGGCGATCTCCTCGTACGGGAGGCTGACTGAGTCGGTCTTGCTCATCCTGGGCTCCTCGTCAGACCGCCGGGGCCAGCGGGTGGCGGGATGATAGGGCACGCCGGCAGCCCGGTCGGCGTGCGGGTCAGACCTCCGTGGCAGGGGCGGGTCGGCCGAGGCGGTCGACGAGGGCGACGAGGCGCTCCGCGCCGTCGTCGCGACCGCTCCAGACGCCGAGGGTGGGTCCCGCGGCGGTCCCGGACGACACCTCACCGGCGTGGATCTCCAGCCCGGCGACCGCGGGAGCGGTCTCGTCCACGAGGCCCTCCGACCGGAGCCGGGCGAGGCTTGACCCGACCCGGCGCCCGGGGGACCCGGTGACGTGCAGGGGCGCACCCCGGGATGCGGCGAGCCGCAGACCGAGGTCCAGGGCGTGGATGTCGTCACCGCCGCCGTGGAGCACGACCACCACCTCCCCGTCGGTCGACGTCGCGCCGTTGAGCGACAAGCGGGCGGTGGGGGCGGCCGGGCTCTGACTGCCGCCCGGCGGGGTGTAGGAGGGATCCTCCGGGACCAGGATCGTGTCGGCCACGCTCTCGTCGGCCAGCAGGCCGAGCAGGCGCCCCGGGTCTTCGTCGATGCGGGACCGGGCGAACACAGGAACGCCGGACGCCTCGACCGCGGTCTCCAGGTGGTGGAGGGCGTCCAGGGAGGTGGCCATGGCCTCGATGCCACCGCCGACTTCGAGCGTGTCGTCGGGCGCGCCGAACTGGACCAGCGCCACCTCCCTGGACGCCTCACCCTCGGTGAGCTCGGCGGCCAGCGTGGCCAACGTCGGCCCCGGAGCCCCTTCGGGTGTGCCGACCAGCACGCGGAACGCCTCGGCCTCGGCCGAGCCGATGCGCTCTGCCTCAGCGATCTCCCGGGCGACCAGCTCGTCCGGGTAGAGGATGCGCAGGAGGGGCTCGGTGATGATCGTCGTGAAGACGGCCATCACCACCATGATCGTGAACATGGCGTCGTTGAGGACCCCGACCTCGCGCCCGATGGAGAGGATGACCAGCTCGGTGAGGCCCCGGGTGTTCATGAGCACGCCGAGCGCCAAAGCCTGGCGAGCAGGGACGCCCTGGCTGCGAGAAGCCAGCGAGGCGCCGAGGAACTTCCCCGCGCAGGCGGCCAGGATGACGAGCAGGAGGTAGCCGAGGCCGTCCACCCCGAGGCCGGTGATGTCGACGTTGAGGCCCGTCACCACGAAGAAGACCGGTAGGAGGAGCAGGACCGTCACCTGTTCGAGCCGTTCCAGGATCTCGTGGAACATCTGGTGGGCACCTTCACGGGGGAACACCGCCCCGAAGAAGAAGGCCCCGAAGATGGCGTGGATGCCGATCTCGGACGTGATGTAGGACGAGACCATCACGCCGACCAGGACGACGGCGAGGAGATCGGGGGTGAGCCGGCCGACCTCCTGGTACCGGTCGACGACCTTCTGGAGCAGCGGTCGGATCAGGACGACCATCACGGCGCCGTAGACGAGGGTCAGGATGATCACCCAGTACGGCGCCAGGTGCCCTTCGCCGACCACGGCGAGGACCCCGGCCAGGAGGGACCAGGCCAGGACGTCGTCCACGGCCGCACAGGCCAGGGTCAACACGCCGATCCGGGTCCGGTGCATGCCCCGCTCGTTGAGGATGCGGGCCAGGACCGGGAACGCGGTGACCGACATGGCGGCGCCCATGAAGAGGGCGAAGTGCAACCACTCGACCTCTTGGCCGTTGACCACCCCGTAGGCCTCGTGAAGAACGCCGGAGATGGCCAAGCCGAAGGTGAAGGGGAGCACGACCGAGGTCAGCGAGGTGACGGCGGCCAGTCGGCCCTTCCCGCGGATGAGGCCCATGTCCAACTCGAGGCCCACGATGAACATGAAGATGATGAGGCCGACCTGGGCGATGATGCCGAGGAAGGGCCGGACCTCGAGCGGGAACAGCTTGGTCGGCAGGTCTTCGTTGATGAGCCCGAGGAAGCTGGGGCCGAGCATGATCCCGGCCACGATCTCGCCCACGACCGCGGGTTGACGGACCTTCTGGGCCAGACGCCCGAAGAGCCGGGCCACCACGATGATGATGGCGATGGAAAGGAAGACCCGGGCGGTGATTTCCTCGGTGAGTGCTCCAGGAACGGCGGCGAACAACCAGGTCTCCGGCACGGCTCCTCCGAGCGTCAGGGCGGCCGGATCGTAGCAACCCGGCGAGGGCCTAGAGTGCGGGGCCGTCCGTGGCCGACAGGACCCGGGGCACAGGAGGCCTGTGTGGAGACGATCGCCGACTACCGCCTGACCCGGTCACTCGGGGCGGGTAGCCACGGGGAGTTCTTCTTGGCCGAACCTCCCGCCCGGCTCGGACTCGACGCCGAGTTCGTCGCCGTCAAGGTGATGGCCGGCCAGACCCAGGAGGACGCCTTCCGGCGGGCCACCCGGGAGCTCCGCCTCTTCGCCTCGGTGAAGTCGCCGTTCCTGGTCGCGCTCTACGACGCCGGCCAGGAGGGTGGGCGCTTCTTCTACGCCGCCGAGTACCTTCCGCTCGGCTCGTTGGCGTCGCCGGCCCGGCCGCTGGACCGCGGCGAGACGCTCCGGGCCGTGGCCGACGCCGCCCGGGCGGCCCATGTGCTCCACGAGGCGGGCATCGCCCACCGCTCGATCAAGCCGGCGAACATCTTGATCACCGAGACCGGTGGGAAGCTGTCCGATCTGGGACTGGCGCAGGTCCTGGCCCCGGGGATGACCGTCACCGGCATGGGCCCCATCGGCTCGGTCGAGTACATCGACCCGGCCATCCTCTCCGGCGACCGGGCCGGCCGACCCTCGGATCTCTGGTCCCTCGGCGTGACCCTGCACCGCGCCATCACCGGCAGCGGGGTGTATGGCGAACTGCCCGAGACCGAGCCCCTGGTCGCCATCCGCAAGGTGCTGTCCACCGACCCGGTCCTGAGCGATGCACTCAGCCCCGTCGAGCGGGAGCTGGTCGGCCAGCTCCTCGCCCCCGACGCCGCCGATCGGCCCGCCACCGCCCTCGAGGTGGCCGATCGAATCGACGCCCTCATCTGAGCCGATCTCGCCTCAGCGGCAGGTGACCACTAGGTTCACGGGTCGTGAAGCGGCTCCTCGTGGTGATGGTCGTGGTGACGGCCCTGTTCGTAGGTTGCGGCAGCGACGGCGAGGAGCCTGAGGGCGCCGACGCCCCGCCTGACGCGACCCTGCTGGAGGGCGACGCCGTCGAGGTCAAGGCGATCGACAACTCGTTCCAGCCGGAGGCCGCCCAGGTCGCGGCGGGCACTGAGGTCACCTTCGTCAACGACGGCCAGAACGACCACAACGTCGTCCCCGAGGACGAGGGGGCCGACTGGGCCATCGACGGCGACGACTTCCACCCGGGTGACGAGCAGTCCTTCACCTTCGACGACCCCGGCGTGTACAGGTACTACTGCTCGATCCACGGCACGATCGACGCCGGCATGCCCGGTGTGCTCGTGGTCGAGTAGCCGTCCGATCGAAGGGGAGACCACAACATGGGCAAGGGATGGCGACCGCTGCTGGGCGTGATGGTGGTGCTGGTGGCCTTCGCCGCCGGCTGTGGTGGCGATGACGGAGGCGGGGGCGGCGGCGACGCCGATGCCGACGGGTGTGGCAGCGATCTCGAGACGATCAACGTCCCCGATGACTGCGAGACCATCCAGGCCGCGGTGGACAGCGCCACGGAAGGCAGCCTGATCCTCGTCGCGCCGGGCACGTACGAGGAGGAGGTCAACGTCGCCACCGACAACCTGGTGATCCGGGGCCTGGACCGCAACGAGACCATCCTCGAGGG
>DATDAH010000210.1:0-3224 GCA_036525535.1 Acidimicrobiales bacterium | reverse complement strand
TCAGGCCACCGAAGCCGCTGTCGAACATCCCGATCGGAGCCTGCACCGCCGCAGCCTAGGGAGCCGGTGTCGCCCCGTAGGCGTCGTACGGTCGACCTTCGGCCTCGGCCCGGTCCCGCCCCGCCTGGGCCTGGTACGCGGAGATGCCACCCGCCTCCCACGGCCCGACCGACCCGACGGCTACCGCCTCGTCGGACTTGGCCGCCGGGCCGTCGAGGAAGAAGGTGGCCCGGACCGCGTCGAGGGTCTGGCCGGCGTGGGCGAACCAGTCCTCGGCCAGGAAGTCGATGCCGGTGTCCGTGTCGTTGGCGTCGTTGTAGGACCACGCCGCTCGGGCCCCCCGGCGGAAGGCATCGGCGAGCCGAAGCGCCATTGCCTCCTCGTCGGCCGACAGGTGGCCGACGTCCATCTGGAACAGCCCCATGCCCGCCTGCAGGTAGCCGGACTCGAAGAGTCCCAGCACCTGGATGAGCAGGGTGAAGGCCCGGGGATCGTCGGACGCCCGGGCGATGAGACCGAACACCTCGAGCTCGGACTCGACCGTCGTGCCGTAGTCGCCGAGGACGTGGATCCAGTCGTGCTGGGCCAGCGCCGGCGGGGCGCTGCCCGGTGTGCCCGGAAAGGCGAAGCCCCGAGCCCGGTAGAACTCCCACATCCGCCGGCCGAGCGTGCCCTCGGCGCACTGCTCGAGGCCCTGCCACCGCGCCGCCAACTCCGGGTCGTCGGGAGCCTCGGCCCAGTACTCGGCCGCGGTGTGCTCAGCCCCGTCCCCCGAGCGCTCCTGGGCCATCGTCTCGTAGCCGTTGCGCTCGAAGTCGGCCATGGCCAGGCCGAGCGCGCCGGCCGCCAGGTGGCGGGTGGCGTTCAACAGGTCCCGGCAGTCCTCGCCGACGCTCAGCTCGTCGGCGAACGCCTGGAGGCGGGCGGCCACCTCGGGCGGCACCCGACGCAGGAGCAGCGCCAGGACGATCATCATCTGGACCATGCGGATCCGGAACGCCCGGTCCCGTCGGGCCAGGCCACGGGCGTAGTCCTCGGCCGAGATGGGCGTGACTGCGGCGAGGTCCAGCGGATGGCCCGTCATCGCGTCGGACAGCGACCGGAAGCAGAGCGTCTGCATGCGGGTGAGGCCCTCGGGAGGGGCGACCGCGGTCATGACTCCGCGGGCGACGTGGAGGATCTCGGGCGGCTCGGGGGGATCGAGGTTGACGTCGGCGTCGGAGGGGAACGGGACCGGCATCAGTCGGCGCCGTCGGGCAGATCCGCCTGACCGGTCGACAGCGACGCCCCGAAGGGGTCGTAGGCCCGTCCCTCGGCCCGGGCCATGTCCCGGCCCCACTGGAGCTGGGCGACGGTGACGCCGCCGGGTTGGAAGGGGCCGGCCGACCCGGCTGCTTTGGCCTCCAGGGACTTGGCCCCGGGTCCGTCGAAGCCGAACTCCTGACGCAGGTCGTGGAGCTCCTCATGGGCCCGGTCGTGCCAGTCGACGGCCAGGAGGTCGATGCCTCGGTTCTCGTGGAACCGCCACGCCACTTCGCCGCCCCGGGCGATGGCGTTGCCGAGCCGGATGCCCATGCCCGACGAGTCGTGGCTGAGGTGGCCCGGGTCGGCCCGAAACGCACCCAGGCCCTGCTCCAGGTAGCCACCCTCGAACAATGCGAGGACGGCGACCAGGAGGCTGAACGAGCGCGGGTCCTCGTCGGCCCGGGCGATCAGGGCGAACACCTCGATCTCGGACTCCACTGTCGTGCCGTAGTCGGCGAGCACGTGGACGAAGTCGTGCTGGGCCAGGCGGGGCGGAACGCTGTTCGGCGTGCCGGGGAAGTTGAAGCCGCGGCCCTTGTAGAACTCCCAGACGCACCGACCCAGCGAGGTGGGCGAGCCGTCCCGCATGGCGTCCCAGCGGGCCGCCAACGCAGGGTCGTCATGGGCCGGGGCCCAATAGGAACTGACGTCCTCCGGGCGATCCTCGCCCGCCCGTTCGAGATGCAGCACCTCGTAGCCGTTGCGCATGAAGTCGGCCAGGGCCATGTCGGTGGCGCCCGCCGCCAGGTGCCGGGTCGCGGCCACCACTTCCCGGCAGTCGTCGCCCACGCCCAACGCGTCGGCGAAGGCCTCGACCCGGGCGGCGACAGCGTCGGGCAGCGGCCGGAGCAGCAGCTCCAGCAGGACCATCGTCTGGACCCGGCGGATCCGGTAGCCCTTGTCTCGCCGGGCGTTGCCCTCGGCGTAAGCCTCGGGCGTGATGGGCTCGAGCAACGAGAGGTCGCCCAGCTCCAGCAGGTCCGCGGTCAGGGCCTGGGTCAGCCCCCGGAGGGCGAAGGCCTGCAACTGGGTGAGCCCTTCGGCCGGCGCGGCCGCGCTGGCGAAGGCCCGGGCGTTGAGCCAGGCCTCGTCCTTGGTGGGCCGGGAGCGGTCGGCGTCGGCGTCAGTCGGGAAGGGAACGGGCACGGCTCAGAAGTAGATCACCCGCTCGACCCGTTCGGCGACCACGTCGAGGTCGTCGGTCCAGGCCCCGGTCGACAGGTACTTCCAACCACCGTCGCACACGATGAGGACGATGACGCCCTCGTCGATGCGCTCGGCGACGCGGACGGCACCGGCCAGGGCCGCCCCTGAGGAGATGCCGGCGAAGATGCCGGCCTCGTGGGCCAGACGCCGGGTGTACACCAGCGACTCCATCGGCCGCACGATGCGCTTCCCGTCGAGCAGCTCGGGGCCGCCCCACTTCTCGTACACGGGCGGGATGTACCCCTCGTCCATGTTGCGCAGGCCCTGCACCGTCTCCCCTATGGGGGGCTCCACGGCGAAGACCTCGATGGCCGGGTTCTGCTCCTTGAGGAAGGTGCCGACACCGACGATGGTCCCGCTCGTGCCGAGCCCGGCGACGAAGTGGGTGATCTCCGGGCAGTCGGCCCAGATCTCCGGTCCCGTGCCCTCGTAGTGGGCCCGCGGGTTGGCCTCGTTGCCGTACTGGTAGAGGAACGCCCACTCGGGGTGGTCGGCGGCCAAGGCCTCAGCCCGCCGCACGGCCCCATTGGACCCTTCCTCCGCCGGCGAGTCGATGATGTCGGCCCCGAAGGCCTCGAGCAGCTGCCGGCGCTCGGGCGACACGTTGCCCGGCAGGACGATCTTGACCGGATAGCCCTTGATCTTGCCGATCATGGCCAGAGCGATGCCCGTGTTGCCCGACGACGGCTCCAGGATCGTCTTGCCAGGCGTGA
>DATDAH010000209.1:0-7573 GCA_036525535.1 Acidimicrobiales bacterium | reverse complement strand
GCGTGGGATCGGCCCATCTCCCGGTGCCGTGGCGGTGGCGGCACCGATCGAGGTACTGCTCATACGGCGCGGCTGGGGGCGGGCACTGACGCAGCTTGTGGCCACCATAAAGCTCGAGGACCTGGGAGACATCGCAGGTGTGCTCGAGCGGGCGAACCCGAAGGAGCGGGCGAAGGTGTGCGCCGACCTCGGCGTGACCCTCATCTACAGGCCCGATGTGGGCCTAGTCGATGTTCAGGCGGTCCCGGTCGCCGCGTGTGCTTATGAGCGTGTCGGAGGGGGGATTACCCCCATACGTACACGCGTGCTCCGGGGTGTGATCGACCTGAAGGCGGCGTAATCCTCATAAACCGACGTTGGCGCGCTCCTCGTCTCAGTCGTCGTCCCCGCCATCGTCGTCGTCCCCGGCTGTCGTGAAGATCCGGATGAGTTCGTCGTTGCCCCGCCAGATGCCGGCGAAGCTAGTCCCCAGTCCGAGGTAGCGCGGGGTCTTCCGCGGCTGACCGAAGCTGACCGTGGGCGTACTCGTCCGGGCCACGTCCCAGTCCCCGGCCAGGGGGACGTCGACGTTCATCGTCACCACCAGGTCGTAGACCTCCCCGTCGGCCGCCGGCGGGTTCTCGAGGATCGAGGCGACCGTGACGTCGGCCGGGATGCGGTCGAGGTCACTGGGCAGGAACCCCAGCTGGTCGGCAACCAGCACCTGCTGGCCCTCCTCGGTGTTGGCCGCCAGCCAGTCGCTCGCCGCCGTTCGGGTGTCGGTGACCCCGATGTGCGGCTGAACCGCCGGGCGGGTTCCCGTCAGCCCCACCACCGCGACGGCGACGAGCGCCACCGTGCCGATGGCCAGGAGCTCCGAGCGGGCATCCCAGTTACGGGCGGTGGCCACGGCCCGCGCCCCGGCGACCAGCGCCGCGGCGGCGAGCACGGCCAGGAACGGCGTCAGGGGCAGCAGGTTGCGAAACGGCTGGTAGCTGGTGTTGACCAGCGACAAGAGCAGGACGGTGGCGAACCCGACCCAGCCAGCGGTCAGCACCCGGGTCCGTGGTCGCACCAGGAGCAGGACCAGACCGATGGCGGCCAGCGCCGCCACCAGCCAGCCGACCTCCTTGACCGACAGGAGCTGCTGGAGGTAGCCGCTGGTCGAGGAGCGGCCCTGGTAGCTCTCGACCTGCTCGTCGATGGCGTCGCGGACCTCGGACGTGCGTAGGACGAGGGCGGGCATGGTGACGACGGCGGCCGCCACCATGGCGACCGCCGCGGCCACCGCTCGTCGGACCTGTTCGCGTCGGTCGAGGCCGGAGAAGGCGAGGACGACGAGTGCCACCAGGATCACGGCGCCGGAGGGGTACTTGGAGGTCAGGGCCAGGCCGGCACAGGCCCCCGCGCCCATTGCCGCCACCAGCCCTCGCCGGGACCGGGCGGTGGCACCGCTGGCGGCCAGGATCGAGGCCATGACGAAGAACGTGGCCGGGGCGTCGACGATGACGATCGCGCTCCGAACAACCAGAGCCGGCAGCAGCGCGGCGAGGAGTCCGCTCACCACCCCCGCCCACCGCCCGGCCAGGCGTCGACCGAGGAACATGGTCACGACGACGGTGCCCAGGCTGGCCAGCAGCACCAGGCTGCGGCCGATCAGGATCATCGACGCCGGACCGATCGAGTCGTAGCCGGGACGCTCATCGGTCAGGGCGGCCTGGCGCGCCACGTCCGGATCGATCAGGCCGTTGAGCTTCGTCACGGCGGCGGTGGATCCGATCAGCAGCGACGGATACCCGTACCAGCCCGGGTCCCAGGTCGTATCCGAGACCATGTGGGCGCTCGGGTTGAGGATGAACCCTTCGTCGACGTAGGAGGTGTAGGGCAGCGCCGAGGTCAGCGGTCCCATGCGAACGAGCAGCGCCAAGCCCATGATGACCAGCACGGCCACCGTCCAACGACGGTCGGGCCGACGGGACGCCGGATGCAAGGCGAGGTCGGGGACAGCTGCCGTCCCGGCTTCGTCACTCACCCCGTCGACACGGCTGTCCCCCGTCCCACATCGGGCTTAAGGGGTAACGCTAGTCCAGAGGCACCACCAGTGCCGCAAGGGTGACGAAGCCGCTGTGCGAAGTGCGCCCCTGCCCTAAAAAGGTGGTGTCGGAGGGGGGATTTGACCTCTGAGTACACGCCGGTGCTCCGAGGTGTGATCGACCTCAAGGCGGCGTAGGGCTCACGATCCCGGAGTCAACTCGAACCCCCGACCCCCTGCCTGTATGGCATACGCGGCCGAACGCTGTGCGGAGGCCCGGAAACCCGCTGATCTAGGCACCCCCCGTTGAACGCTGTGCGCATAGTTAGGAGGTCACGCGACACCCAGCTCACCGGCTACCGGTTCGGGCGCGTGATAGGGCTCAAAGCCGAAGACGTCGAGCGCCAACGGGATGGGTGAGGGGCAGCGGTTCAGATGTCGAGGGCGCGGCTCGTGGTGAGCTGCCGACGGTGGTGGTGGTAGTGCTGGGTCGGGTAGTGGTAGACGTCGGCGACGGTCATGACCTGCTTGAAGTAGGGGTCCCAGCCGACCGGAAAGTGCATCTTGAGTGTGAGCGTGCACTCGGACTCCCGGGCGAGGCTGTCCCGTAGATGCTCGATCGTGGCGTCCATGAGGTTCGCCATGGCGCGGCTGCCCAGGACCATTCCGCCAGGAAGGGCGCTCAGGTAGTTGACGACGTGGAACGGACGGGTACCTGCATTCAGGGTCGCGGCGAACGCCCGAGAGACGGCGGGCGGGAGCCGGCCGAAACCCTTCACCAGGGATAGCAGGACCCGCACGACGATGAAGCCGAACAGCATGTGAAACAGCAGGTGCTTGTTCGTCCACTTCGTGCCGTTGGTCGACATGCGCAGCTCGGCGCTGGTCGCAGAGTCGAGCAGACCGTGGAAGTCTGCTGTGACCTGCTCCAGCTCGGCGTCGATGTCGCGTCGGTCCATCGCCATTCCATCCATGTACGGCGATTGCCCAACGGTAACGCTCCCATCGAACCGGTGATCTGGGGCTTTGACCGGAAATGGTCTAGCTGGTAGGCCGTGAGGGCACGTCCGAGTGCGCCTGGAGAGGGGTACCCATGCGCGAGCAGCTCGATTGCTTGCTCTGCGGAGGGGGCAAGTCCACGGCCTCGCCCCGGTCGGTGCCGTACCTTCCGCTCGTGCGGCGCTCGTTCCTCGTCACGATCCCCCTCCTGTTGCTGGTCGGGTGCTCAGGGGATGACGACGCAACGGTGGCCGAGCAGCTCGGCGACGATCCCACGTCCGAAGAGTGCATGGATGGGTTTCGCCAGATCTTGGAGAGCGCTGAGGTTCCTGAGGGCGAGTCCGAGGACGGGATAGACGAGGACGAGCTAAGGAGGGCTGGGGACGCGGTGAGGGATGCCTTCGAGAACGAGGGTCTCGACCCAGAAGGCTTCGACGATCTCTGCGCGCAGAAAACCACCGGCCCTGAGGCCGCTACCGAATTCACCGAGATCGTCAACAGCGTCGACCCTGTCTTGGCCGCCGTGATCACCGGGATAACCGGGGAGACCGGGGAGTCCAGCACGAGCAGCACCACTAGTTAGGCACCGGGGGGAGCCTGGGCCTCGCCCCACCACCACGGGAGGCGAGGCCCGGCGGTCTGTCAGGCCCCGGGTTTGGAGCTGACGACGAACGCCGTGTCGAGCCGGCCATTCGGGCCATCGTCGGCCATGGCCCGCTGGGCCCACTCCTGGCCGACGACGACGGGTGAGGGATAATGGTCGGACGGAGCGTTTACTTCACCATGATCTCTTAGGGCTCGAGGCAGCCAAGTCACGACGCGGGCGTTCCGGGCCGTCCTCATTGCCGCCGGCCTGAACGGCTCGATGGGCAGGGTCGCGTCCGCTGGCGCGTTGCGGCTTGCTCGCCGTAGCACCGAATCGTTCCATCAGGCCAATATGCACTGGCTTTGGAACCCGCCGCTGATGGGTCGGACTCATCCGCTGCGGTGCACGAGACGTGGGGGGACGATGCTCTACTTCGAGGACATCCAGCCGGGAGACGTGTTGCGCAGCCCGAAGTACACGGTCGATCCGGACGAGATGATCGCGTTCGCCCGTCGTTGGGACCCGGTGCCGATTCACATCGATCCGGCCGTAGCGGAGACCGTGGTCGGTGGGCTCACGGCGTCCGGGTCCTACGTGCTCGCGGTGAAGTCGCGGCTGCTTCACGAGCTGCCGGCGGCAGCCATCGTCGGATCCGCCGGCTACGACGAGGTTCGATTCCACGAACCGTTACGCCCCGGCGACTCCATCCATGTTGTCCTCGAATGGCTCGACTGCCGCGCATCGAGTTCGAAGCCCGATCGGGGCGTCGTCAAGCTGCGCATCTCACTGGTAAACCAGCACAACGTGACCGTCATGTCCCACCTCGACACGCTGATCGTACGGCGACGCGCCTAGCACGCTTTGCGCCCGGTAGCCGTCACCAGCTTCGGCGCCGACCGCGACCAGGTCCAGGCGCTCGAGGAGGTTGGCCCGGTTCGCGAGGGCGCTGGACTAAGGGCCGCGGTTCACGAAAGCGATGCACTGCCCTTGGTTCTTGAACCCCGGGAAGGCGCGCCAGCCGCCGTTAAGGCACTGGCTCCTGCTGGTGGGTAGAGCGGGGGCGTCGCTGACCGTCACGTCTCCTTCTACAACGTCAACCAAGGAGCTGAAAGGGAAAACGCATGAAGTCGGATCGTCGACCGGCACGGGGGTGACAGTGTCGGGCGGGTCCGAGCCGGGTGGGCCGTTGTCCTCCACTTGGACGATCACCCCGGTGATGGAGCTGCCCGGGGGGGCAACCTCGAAACCCACGACCGCGTCATTCCCGGAGACGCTGAGGCACGTCACAGGCCCCTCGAGGTGCGCGAAGTTCGTCGGTGGGATGTGGTGCAACCTGAGGTCAAGTTCCACAAACCCGCTCGGATCTTCCCCGGACGGCCCGCTGTGCGCCTCGAACTCGAAGATCTGCTCGAACCCCAGGTCACCGTCCGGCCCTGTCCGGCCCTGTCCAACGACGCTATCGCCGGTTGGCACCTGTCCGTAGGTGGGGGCCGTCCAGCAGCAAATCAAGACGACCAAGACCACCGGGAGGAGGACCCTCCTCATGGCCAAGACACTAAACCCTTCACCCTGTTCTGCAAGGCCGTTTCCTGGACGAGTGGATCGCCAGCGTGTTCGACCCGTCCAACCTCGACGCCACGGTGGACGCCCTGGCCGCGGCTCAGGGCCCGGTAGATCAAGACGTGGTCCGAGCCGAGGCGGCGGTGCGGAAGCTGGCGGACTGCGACGAGCGACTGGGCAAGTACCGGGCCGCCCTGGACGCTGGGGCCGACGCCAAGGTGGTGGCCGGGTGGATGGCCGAGGTGCAGGCCGAGAAGCTGTGGGCCGAGCAGGAGCTCGTCCGGTCCAAGCCGGCAGACGTCTTCGACGCTGAGGCGATCCGCTCCATGGTCGAGCGGCTGGGGCAATGGAGGCCGTGCTGGCGGAGGCAAGCTGCGAAGCGAAGGCCGGGCTGTACAACTCCCTCGGCCTGGAGCTGACCTTCGACGCCGGCCAGAAGGTCGTCAACGTCGAGGCCGCACCGGTGTACTCAGGATCGTGTCGGAGGGGGGATTTGAACCCCCACGCCCTTGCGGGCACCAGCCCCTCAAGCTGGCGCGTCTGCCTGTTCCGCCACTCCGACGTGGGTGCGCCAGCGTAGCGTTCCGCGCCGGCCCGGAAGCGCTGGCTACTGCAGGAGCAGGACGAGGCCCATGGTGGTGAAGCCGAAGACCAAGGCGGCCACGATGGTGATCCGGTCCAGGTTGCGTTCGACCACCGTCGAGCCGGCCGCGGTGGCCCCCATGCCCCCGCCGAACATGTCGGAGAGGCCGCCACCCTTGCCGCTGTGCAGGAGCACGAGCAGGATCAGCGTCAGCGACGCGATCACTTGGATGGCGATGACGACTCCGGTGAGCACGGCGGGAAGGCTAGCGGCGGACCCGTCGAACCTGCGTTGGTTGCACCACGGATCCGTGGTGCGATCGGCACAAGTTCGGGATTGGGGAGGCGGTCAGTCGGCCAGGCGGTACTGGACGATCCTCGCGAAGTCGTCGGGGTCAAGGCTGGCCCCGCCGACCAGGGCGCCGTCGATGTCGGGCTGGGCCATCAGGTCGGGAGCGTTGTTGGGTTTGACCGAGCCGCCGTACTGGATGCGCACCGCGGCGGCGACCGCCGCCCCGAACGAGTCCGCCACCACCGAGCGCACGTGGGCGCAGACGGCCTGGGCGTCCTCGGGGGTGGCCGTACGACCGGTTCCGATGGCCCAGATGGGCTCGTAGGCGATGACCAGGCCGGCTACGACGTCGGCCGCCACCCCGGCCAGACCGGCGGTCACCTGCCCGGTCACCTTGTTCTCGGTGTCGCCGGCCTCCCGCTCCTCCAGCGTCTCGCCGCAGCAGAGGATGGGGGTCATCGCCTGGGCCAGGATGGCCTTGACCTTGCGGTTGACGTCCTCGTCGGTCTCGCCGAACAGCTCACGGCGTTCGGAGTGCCCGGCGATCACCAGGTCCACCTGGAGCTTGGCCAGCATGGGCGGGGCGATCTCGCCGGTGAAGGCGCCGCTGTCCTCCCAGTGGCAGTGCTGGGCGCCAAGGAGCAGGTCCAGCTTGTCGGCGTCGATGATCGTCTGGATCGAGCGCAGGTCCGTGAACGGCGGGTGGATCGAGACGTCGACGGCTCCGTAGTCGGCCGCCGTCAGGTTGTAGGACAGCTTCTGGACCGCGGCGATGGCCTCGAAGTGGTTGTGGTGCATCTTCCAGTTGCCGCTCATCAGCGGCTTGCGGTCAGGCATTCGGGGCCTCCCTCAGTGCGGCCAGGCCGGGCAGGTCGCCCTTCTCCAGCAGTTCCAGTGACGCTCCCCCACCCGTGGACAGGTGGTCGACGTCCTTCTCCAAGCCGAACTGGGCCAGGGCGGCCGCGCTGTCCCCACCCCCGACCACGGTGAACGCCCTGGTCTCGGCCACGGCTTCGGCCACGGTGCGGGTGCCGGCCTCGAAGCGGGGGTCCTCGAAGACCCCCATAGGACCGTTCCACAGCACGGTGCGGGCGTCGCGGATGATGTCGGCGAACGCCGCGGCGCTGCCGGGGCCGATGTCCAGGCCCATCCAGCCGTCGGGGATCGACGCGCCCATCTGGCGGACCTCCCCACCGGCGTCCGGGTCCTTGATCTTCCCGCCCGGGCTGAGCGCGGTGATGTCGGAGGGCAGGCGGATGGCGTCGGTCTGCTCCAGCAGCGCACGGCAGCTCTCGATCTGGTCCTCCTCGACCAACGAGGCGCCGATCGGCTTGCCCTGGGCGGCGAAGAAGGTGAAGCACATGCCCCCGCCCACGATCAGCGTGTCGACCACGTCGAGCAGGGCCTCGATCACGCCGAGCTTGTCGCTGACCTTGGCGCCCCCCAGCACGGCCACGAACGGCCGCTTGGGCTCGCTGCGGATGCTCGACAGGATCTCGACCTCCCGGGCCAGGAGTCGACCGGCGGCGCTGGGCAGGGTGCG
>DATDAH010000208.1:0-2115 GCA_036525535.1 Acidimicrobiales bacterium | reverse complement strand
TATGACGACGACGTCCTCACCTGGACCGTGGTCGACACCGCGTCCGGCGAGGTCGACCAGAGCCAGGTCGTCCCCGACACCCAGCTCCCGCTGATCCAGGAGGAGGAGGACCGGGCACTCGAGATCGCACTGGCCGACCCCGACTTCGCTCAGCTGCTGGCCACCCGCTACCGCCAGGCCACCGGCCGGGACCTGGTCGATCCGGCCACGGACCTCGACATCCAGCCCATCGTGTTCCGGGCCGACGCCAACCCGGCGGCGGCCGCGGGGGGCGCAGGGGCGTGCGGCCGACACCGCTGCGCCCAGCTCATGATCCAGTCCACCGACCACCTCCTCGTCGACCTCCTGCCGGTCGTCGACCTGTCGACCGATGAGCTGGCCAGCGAGACAGGGTTCTTCTCATGAGCGGCATCACCCGCCGACGCCTCCGGAACGCCGGCGCGGTCTTGGCCATCCTCCTGCTCGGCGCCGCTGTGCCCGTCGCCGTCAACGTGGCCGCGGACGCCGACGGGACCTTCAACTGCTCTGGTGGCTTCCAGGTCGACGAGACGCTGACGAACGGCGCCCGCTGGCAGCTGTGTTGGGAGAAGCGAGCGCGCGAGGGGATCGTCCTCCACGACGTGACCTACACGCCGATCGGCGGTCAGCCGGTCGAGGTCCTGAGCGAGGCGGCCCTGGCCCAGATCCACGTGCCCTACGACGACAACGGGGCCCGCTTCCATGACCTGTCCGACTTCGGGCTCGGCAACAACATGGATGCGCTGAGTGCCGGCGACTGCCCCAACGGCACCCTCCTGAGCAACAACTGGCTCTGCCAGACCGAGGCCCCGACGGGCTACGCCTACAAGTCCTACAACGAGACGGCCGACGCCACCTCGCTGAACCTGTTCAGCGCGAGCTGCATCGGGGCCTACTGCTACGTCGTAGCCTGGAACCTCGACGACGACGGCACCATCCGCCCCGAGATCGGCGCCACCGGACAGCTCCAGCGCACCTCCGGTCCGGCGTCGGCCGGCTGGCCGATCGGTGGCGGTCGCAACGCCGTGGCCCACATGCACAACTACTACTGGCGCCTCGACTTCGATGTGAACGGGGTCGCCAATGACCGGGTGGAGGAGCTCGAAGCCCGGTTCGCTCCGGGAACCGGTCGCCACCAGTTGAACAACACCCGACAGGCGTTCTCCGCCGAGGTGGCCCGTCGGGTGGCGCCGGGCGGCTTCCGGAGCTGGCGGGTGCGGGACACGGTCACGACCAACGGGGACAACCACCCGATCTCCTTCGAGTTGCTCCCCAACCCGGACAACATCTTCCGGGGCCCGACCGACGAGCCGTGGACCCAGAACGAGCTCTACGTGACCCGGAACCGGGCCTGTGAGCGCTTCGCCAGCCACAACCCCACCACCGGGGGTTGCCCGAGCTCGTTGGCGGCCTTCGCCAACGGCCAGAGCCTCACCGGCCGGGACCTGGTGGTCTGGTACGGGACCTCGTTCCACCACCTGCCTCGAGACGAGGACGAGCCGCACATGCACCCGCACTGGAGCGGGTTCTCGATCGTCCCCCGGGACCTCACGGCGACCAACCCGGCCGGCTGAGCCGGCCGGGTCGCCCGCTACTGCTGGTCCAGCGGGTGCGGGATCCCGAACTCCCGGAACACGGCGACCTGCTCCTGGGACAGACCGTCGGGCATGCCCACCGCGAACAAGGTGGGATCCAGGGGGTCATACCAGCAGGGCCACACGTCGCCGACCCGCGGCATGGCCGTCTGGCTGATCATCATCTTCTTCTGCCCCGCGAAGGGGGCGCCCCCGCTCAGCGGGGTCAGCTGGAAGTCCACCAGGCACTGGATGTTGATCTCGTTGACGATCATGCCGGTGGGTTGCACTTTCAGGATCATGGCCCGGGCCTTCTGGCCGGTGGCGACCAGGTTCTGGGCCTGAGCCTGCTTCTCCGGCGACATCCCGAAGGCGGCGCGCACGTTCTTGAGCACCACGAAGGTGATCACGAGCGGGACCACCACGGCCACGATGATGATGATGGGGATCATGGGTCCATCATCGCCCACCACCTCCCCCCGAGGGGTGAGTAGCACTACTCAAATTCGCGGTGGCAGCGACC
>DATDAH010000207.1:0-5664 GCA_036525535.1 Acidimicrobiales bacterium | reverse complement strand
CTGGTGGGCACCGTGACCGGGGTCTCCTTCGCCATCACCTCGGTGTTCAGCGGCCTGATCATCGGTGGGCCCGGCATGGGTTGGGCCTACGTCGTCGCCGTCACGCTGACCGTCGGCGCGCTGGCCCACCTGCGGACGATCCCCATCGAGGAGCCCGAGCCCGATCCCGACCGGGAGGGGGCGCCGACGGGCCACGTCGACGTGCGTGGGGCGTTGACCGCGATCCACGCCGTGCCGGGGCTGATGCTGGTGATCCTGCTGGCCGCCTTCAACAACCTGCTCGGTGGGGTCTTCATGGCCCTGATGGACGCCTACGGCCTGTCCCTGGTCTCGGTGCAGGTGTGGGGGCTGCTCTGGGGCTTCATCAGCCTCGCCTTCATCGCCGGCGGAGTCTTCGTGGCCCGCCGCGGCCTGGGGCCGCGTCCGCTGCAGGTCGTGCTCGTCGGGAACCTCGTCAACTGGCTGGTGTGCGCGGTCTTCGCGCTGCAGTCCTCGATCGTCATGCTGACCATCGGCATGGTCGTCTGGCTCGCGCTCATCCCGGTCATCGAGGCCGCGGAGCAGACCGTGCTGCAGCGGTCCATCCCCTTCACCCTCCAGGGTCGGGTGTTCGGCTTCGCCCAGCTCGTGGAGAACGCCGCCGCCCCCGTCACCGCCTTCCTCATCGCCCCGCTGGCCGAGCGGGTGTTCATGCCGTTCATGACCGACGGATGGGGCGTGGACTGGATCGGCGGCTGGTTCGGCACCGGACCCGAGCGGGGCATCGCCCTCATGTTCACCCTCGCCGGCCTGCTCGGGATCACGGTCACGATCCTGGCCCGGCTCTCCCGCTCGTATCGCCAGTTGGCCTCGAGCACGGCGATGGCCCCGACGTAGCCAACCCGGACCGCTTCTAAAAGACAATGTCATTGACGAATCAACGGAGCCGACTCTAAAGTCAGGGAAATCCATTTTTAGAACGATCGGAGCACGCCATGCGCAGGTTCTCCTTCCGTCCCGCCCTGACCCTCCGGGGCCGTCAGTTCAAGGGTCTCCGGGGCTGGGCCGGGAAGCCGCTCCACCCCCCGCTCACCGACGTCCCGGTTGGCGCGTACGTGCTGGCGGCCGCCTTCGACGTGATCTCCTTCGCCGGGGGCGCCGACCAGTCCTGGGCCCGTGACTTCTACCGGGCGGCATCCTTCGCCCTCATCGGGGGCGCCGTTGTGTCGGTGTTCGCCGCCCTCACCGGCTTCTGGGACTGGTTGCGTTCGACGGAGCCCGGAACCCAGGCCCGGCGCACGGCCAACGCGCACGCCGTGACCATGGTGACGGTGACCCTCCTGGTCCTGGCCGGCGTGATCACCCGGGCCACGGCCTTCTGGGACGAGCCGGCGACGCCCGGGCCGACCCTGGCGCTCTCGCTCCTCGCCGCGGGGCTCACCGTCGTCGGCGGCACCCTGGGCGGCACCCTGGCCTTCGACTACGGCTTCAACGTGGAGACCGCCGGCGACCATCCCGTCTGGCACCCGTCGGAGAAGGACGTCTTCCCCGGCGATGTCCACGAGGGCGATCCTGTGGGCTGACGTCAGGAGGGGGGCGTACGGTCGACGGCGATGGACGATCTCCGCCGGGCTGTGCACGAGGGGATCGAGTTGGTCAGGGCCGACAGCACGGACCTCCTGCGCCAGCTGGTCGCCACCCCCAGCGTCACCGGCGACGAGGTCGCGGCCCAGGTGGTGGTCGAGCAGGCCCTGAGCGACCTGGGCCTGGCTGTCGACGCCTGGTGCCCGACCGAAGCGGAGGTGGCCGATCATCCCTCGTTCAGCGACGACGGGCTCGCGCTCGGCACCCGCCCCGTCGTCGTGGGCACGCTCGCCGGATCCGAAGCCGGGGCGCCGTCCCTGGCCCTGAACGGCCACATCGACGTGGTCCCGGTGGGCCGACTCGACGGTTGGCCCGTTTCGCCCTGGAACGACCGCCTGGACGGCGACGTCCTCCGCGGCCGGGGCACGTGTGACATGAAGGGCGGTCTGGTCGCCGGCATCGCGGCGGTGGCCGCATTGCTGCGCCAGGGCCTGTCGCCGCCCGGCCAGGTCGCCGTCCAGAGCGTGATCGGCGAGGAGACCGGCGGGGTGGGGACGCTCGCCGCTGTGCTCCGGGGCCATACGGCCGATGCCGCGGTCGTCCTCGAGCCGACCGGCCTGGAGCGCTGCCCGGTCGGCGCCGGGGCTGCCAGCTTCCGACTGCACGTAGACGGCCGAGCCGCCCACGGTGCGCTCCGCACGGCCGGCGTCAGTGCCGTCGACAAGTTCGTCCCCCTCCTGGCGGCCATGGCCGCCCTCGAACGCGACCGGCACGAGCACTTCACCCACCCCGCCTACGCCGAAGGCGTCCTCGTGGCTCCGGTGTCGATCGGGCGGGTGACGGCCGGGGACTGGCCCTCGACGGTGCCCGAGGCACTGGTGGCCGAGGGCCGCTTCGGCGTACTGCCCGGCGAGTCGCTGGCCGAGGCCCGCCGGTCGCTCGAGCAGGCCGTTGAGGGGGCGGCCGACGCCGATCCCTGGCTGGCCGGGCACCGGCCCCGGATCGAGTGGTTCGAAGGCCAGTTCGCCCCGGCGGACACCCCCCTGGACAGCCCCGTCGTGGAGGTGCTGGGCGCCGCCCATGAGGCCGTGGTCGGCGCACCGTCGCCGACCCACGGCGTTCCCTACGGCTCGGACCTGCGGTTCTTCGCCAACGACGCCGGCATGCCGGCCCTGCTCTACGGCCCCGGCGACGTCGCGCTGGCCCACACGACCGACGAGCAGGTCAGCCTCGACGAGGTCTTCGTCGCGGCCGAGGTCGTCGCCCTCGCCATCCTGGGCTGGGGCGCCGGCGGCGCAGGGCCCTGACCCGGATCAGTGCCAGGCGGGGACCTGTGGTTCGCCTTCGACCAGGGCGGGGACGTCGAGCGGGGTCGTCGCCGGGTGGTCGCGGTAGTGGAGGGGGTGGCGAACCATCGGTCCGCCGTCGGGTCCGCTGACGACGGTGCCGCGGCCGCGGAGGGCCGGACCGGTCAGCATCTCGGACTGCGTCAGGACCGGCGCCGCGGGCACACCTGCGGCCAGGAGGGTGTCGACCAGCTCGTCCCGGGGCTGGTCCGCCACCGCGGCCTGGAGGCGACCCTCCAAGTCGTCGACCTGCGCGGTCCGGGTGGCGAAGTCGAGGTCGGCGACGTCATCCAACCCGAGCGCGCCGACCAGAGCGGCCCAGAGGTGGTCCTCGGTCAGGACGCCGAGGGTGATCCACCCGTCGCGAGCCCGGTAGAGGCCGTAACCCGTCACCCGACCCCCGAGGCGACGGCCGTCCGGCTGCGTGAGCGGTGGCACGGCACCGGTCCACGAGGCGAGCACGTCGGTCATGGCCACGTCGATGGACTCGCCCTCGCCGGTCCGACCCCGGCGCACGAGGGCGGCGCACACGGCCATGGCCGCATACGCCCCTCCGGCCAGGTCGGCGATGGGTGGGCGGGCGACCACCGGCTCGCCGCCGTCCGCCAGCGGTTCCAGGACCCCGGCCCAGGCCTGGTAGTTGATGTCGTGGCCGGCGGCGGCCACCAGGGGCCCGCCCTGGCCGTAGCCCGAGATCGAGCAGTACACGACGGTGGGGTTGACGGCTCGGACGTCGACCTCGCCCACCCCGAGCCGAGCGGCCACACCCGGACGGAAGCCTTCGATCACGACGTCGGCCCCGGTCGCCCTCTCGAGGACGGTGGCCCGCCCGACCGGGGCCTTCAGGTCGACGGCTGCGCTGCGCTTGCCCGCGTTGAGGTCGGCGAAGAGGGCCGGGAACACCCGCATCGGGTCGCCGCCGGGCGGCTCCACCTTCACCACGTCGGCCCCCATCTCGACCAGGAGCTGGGTGGCGTAGGGCCCCGGTCGCCAGATGCTCAGGTCCAGGACCCTCACGCCCTCCAACAGCCCGGCCACCGACCCGTCCTAGCAGGCCCGTCCCGCTTCGTGCTCCGGCCCGCCGACCCGCGAGACTGCGGCGTCCGACGTCGAGAGGGTGGGTGATGGATCAGCAAGCGGTGATCGAGCTGCAGGGGCACGGCCAGGACATCCCGTGGCTCCTCGCCCACTGGGCCGAGCAGCGAGCGGACCACCCCGTGCTCGTCTGGGACCCGGCCGACGGCGAGGGCCGGTCGTGGACCTACGCCGAGCTGTGGGCCGACACCCGGCGCCTGGCCGCCGGCCTGGCCGCCCGGGGCATCGGGCGGGACGACAAGGTCCTGATCCACTCCGAGAACTGCCCGGAGATGGTCCTGGCCTGGCTGGCCTGTGCGACGGTCGGTGCGGTCGGGGTCACCACCAACACCAAGTCGGTGGCGGCGGAGATGGCGTACTTCGTGGAGAAGGCCCAGTGCGTGGCCGCCATCACCCAGCCCGAGTTCGTGGACCTGGTCACCGAGGCCGGGCCGGGCCTGCAATGGACCGCGGTCATGGGCGACGTCCCTGACGGTCAGCTGGCCATGGTCGAGCTTTTCGGCGAGGCCGACGACTGGAAGGGCCGGTCGATCGAGCCCATGCTCCCCTTCGGGATCATGTTCACCTCGGGCACGACCAACCGGCCCAAGGCCGTCGTCCACACCCACGCCAACGCCATCTGGGCCAGCCGCACCGGCCCCCGCAACATCGACCTCGGCCCCGACGACCGTTACCTGATCTACCTGCCGTTCTTCCACGTGAACGCCCAGAGCTGGTCCTTCTTCTCCGTGCTCGGGGTGGGGGCGACGGCGGTGCTCATGCCCAAGTGGTCGACCAGTCGCGTCTGGGACGTCGTGGCCCGCCACGGGATCACCCACATCTCGCTGATGCCCTTCGTCATGGGCACGCTCATGGCCGAGGACAAGCCGGCGACCGACCTGCGCATCGGCGTGTTCGGCCTGATCATGCCGGACCTCGACGCCATGTTCGGGATCCAGGTCTATGCCGCGTACGGCATGACCGAGACCGTCATCCACGCAACGACCGGCAAGCCCGACGAGAAGCTGCCCACCCGGTCGATGGGTCGGATCACCCCTGGCTACGAGTTCGCGGTGGTCGACAAGGACACCGGGGAACTGGTGCCCGAGGGGGAGACCGGCGAGCTGTGGATGCGGGGCACCCGAGGCATTCAGCTCTTCCTCGAGTACTACGACAACCCCGAGGCCAACGAGGCGGCCTTCGAGGACGGCTGGTTCAAGACGGGCGACATGGTCATGCTCGGCCCCGGGGGCAACCTCTTCTACAAGGAGCGGGACAAGGACCTGCTGAAGGTGGGCGGCGAGAACGTCTCGGCCCGTGAGGTCGAGGACGCCATCACCGGGCTGCCCGGCGTCGCCCAGGTCGCCATCGTGGGCAAGAAGCACGAGTGGCTGGACCAGGTGGTCGTGGCGTTCGTCATCACCACGCCCGACGCCCCGGAGCACGACGAGCTGGAGCGCCAGGTCATCGAGCACTGCGCCGGCCAGCTGGCCGGGTTCAAGGTCCCGCGGGCCGTCTACGTGGTCGACGAGTTCCCGCTCGGCACCCTCGACAAGCTGCTCAAGAACAAGCTCCGCGACCTCGCCGACGAGCAGCCCGCCATCGCCTGACGGCGGGCCGTCAGCGGGCGGCCGTTACCAGGAGGCGGTCCCGCAGCCCTTCGGCGTCGGACCACCCGGAG
>DATDAH010000206.1:0-38172 GCA_036525535.1 Acidimicrobiales bacterium | reverse complement strand
GCGTACTGGTTGGAGATCTGCTCCATCGTGCCGCTGTCGAAGGACCACAGCCCGCCGTACTGGGCCAGCGTGTCGACGAAGCCGTAGCTGGCGCAGGCCCCGAACTGGCCACAGTCGTCGAGGAGCCGGGGCGGCATGAGCGGGAACCAGGCGAACCCGATCAGGGCCAGCAGGGTGGTGAGCACGATCGTGTTGCGCCAGAACGAGTAGCGGGCGGGCTGCTTGCGGAACAGGTAGATGAGGGCGAAGCCGGTGACCCAGAAGTGGAACGAGCCGTAGAACACGTTCCAGAACTGCAGGTAGAACCGGTGGCCGAGGAAGAAGTCCTGGAAGTTCTCCTCGAAGAAGAGGCCGACGTGACGCTCGAAGTCGACGACCCGACGGGCGTTGGTGAAGGCCCGGATCTCGTTGCCGGTGGCCGAGCCGAAGTTGTTCCGGATGGCGCTGTAGACGAAGTAGAGGATCATCATGGCCAGGACCTCGACCCACCAGTGCAGGCGCACGTGGGTGACGTCGTCCCGGGCCCCGTGGGCCACCTGCTCGGCGTCGTCGGCCGCCTCGATCTCGGCGTCGGTGAGGTCGATCGGCTCCGGGTCCTGGTCGACCGTGCCCGATCCGGGTTCGTTCATGCCGCCGACACCGCTTCGGCCCCGGGTTCGACGTCGGGCCCGTCGGCGGCCACGGCGCCGCGGTGCTTGGGCCCACCGAAGGCGAAGGCCGGCGCGCCCACCAGGCTGGCGGTCAGGTTGAGGAAGTAGAGGGCGAGCCCGAGGGCGATGGCCTGTGCGTGAGGCACGCCGAGCGGCGACAGGAAGAGGACCAAAGCGGTCTCGCGCAGCCCGAGCCCGGAGATCCCGATGGGCAGGACCTGCACCATGAGCACGACGGGGATGAAGGCGATCATCGCCGTCAGACCGGCCTCGTCGATCCCGACGACCCGGGCCGCGCAGAACGCGGCCATCACCAGGGTCCCCTGGAAGGCGAAGGCGGCGATGATCAGCTTGCGGGCGTCGGTCGGGTGGCTGCGCAGGTGGGCCACGCCGAGGTGGACCGAGCCCAGGAACTGCAGCCAGTTCCGGTTCTCGGCGAACCGCCCGAGGATCTTCTGGTGGGCCGCCAGCCACAGCACGCCGATGAGGCCGGCGAGGGCGAGCGTGTTGATGAGGAAGGCGGCGGTGGCTGCCCCGGACTCGGGCAGCAGGTTGCGGTTGATGGCGAAGGCGATCATCGACATGACCGGGAGGACGAGCCACCCGGTCAGGCGCTCGAGGACGACGGAGGCCACGGACTCGGGCCGCTTGCCGTTGTCCCGGGACACCCGGGCGATCCGGAGGATGTCACCGCCGATGGTCGTGGGCAGGACGTTGGAGACGAACTGGCCGGCGAAGTAGTACGACACGAGCGGCTTGAGCGGGGACGGCAGGTCGAGGGCGTGCAGTACTTGCTGCCACCGCACCGCCGACAGGACGATGCTGAGCATCGTCAGGGCGATGGCCGCCACCAGCCACAGGGCCGAGGTGGCCTGCCAGGTGGGGACGAGCTCGCTGACCTCGAAGTCGGGGACGCGCCAGAAGAGCACCGCGAGCATGCCCGCGCTCAGCACGATCCTCACGAGGAGGATGACCCACCTGTTCTTCAAACGGTCTCCACCTGCCCGGGAAACAGCAGCCAGCTTACGGGCGGCCCCGCGTTCGTCCGAAGGCAACCGGATCGCCCTCCTAGTCTCCCGATCCATGACCATCACCGGCCACGGAGGCGAGTTGGCGCTCGCCGCCCTCACCCCCTTCGGCGTGCGGGAGCTGTTCACGCTGTCGGGGGGCCACGTTTTCCCGCTCTACGACGCCGCCGTGAAGCAGGAGGTGCGCATCGTCGACGTCCGCCACGAGCAGACCGCCACCTTCGCCGCCGAGGGCACGGCCAAGCTGACCCGCCGCCCCGGCGTGGCTGTTCTGACCGCCGGTCCCGGTGTCACCAACGGCATCAGCGCGGTGACCACGGCCCACTTCAACGGCTCACCCCTCGTCGTGCTCGGGGGCCGGGCCCCGCAGGCTCGCTGGGGCGCCGGCTCACTGCAGGAGTTCGACCACGTCCCCGTGCTGGCCCCGATCACCAAGAGGGCGATGACGATCACCGATCCGAACACGATCGTGGAGGAGATCGTCGGCCTCGCCGAGCTGGCCGAAGCGCCGCACCGGGGCCCGGTGTTCGCCGACTTCCCGCTGGACGTGATCTTCGCCGACGGGGCGTCACCCATGCCGACCGGCCGGATCGTCCACGTCCACGATGACGTCGACGCCGACGAGCTGGACCGGGTGGGCGCCCTCATCGCCGCCGCCGACCGGCCGGCCCTGATCGCCGGCTCCGACGTCTACTGGGCCGGAGCCTGGGAGGAGCTGCGAGAGGCGGTGGAGCGCCTGCGGGTGCCGACCTTCGTCAACGGGCTGGGCCGGGGGTGCCTGGCCGCCGACCACGAGCTGTCCTTCAGCCACACCCGGGGTCTGCTCAAGACCGAGGCCGACCTGGTGATCGTGGTCGGCACGCCCCTCGACTTCCGCCTCTCCTTCGGCCGGTTCGGCGATGCCCAGGTCGTCCACGTGGTCGACGACCCGAACCTGCGAGCCACCCATGTCGACGCGGCTGCGTCCATCGCCGGCAACATCCAGGCGGTCCTGCGCCATTGGGCCGTCGGCAACTGGCCGACGACCGACCACGAGCCCTGGGTCCAGCGCCTGCGGGACCTCGAGTCGAAGGCCGCGGCTGGCGAGGCCCCAGGTCTCGAGGCCGACAGCTCCCCGATCAAGCCGTCCCGCATCTACGGCGAGGTCCGGCAGCGCCTGGATCGTGACGCCGTGGTGGTCAACGACGGCGGGGACTTCGTCTCGTACTCCGGCAAGTACATCGACTCCTACGAGCCCGGGTGCTGGCTCGACCCCGGCCCCTACGGCTGCCTGGGCACCGGCATGGGCTACGCCATCGCCGCCCGCATCGCCCGCCCCGACAAGCAGGTCCTGGTCATGATGGGCGACGGCGCTGCCGGCTTCTCGCTCATGGACGCCGACACGTTGGTGCGGCACAACCTCCCCGTGGTCATCGTCGTCGGCAACAACGGCATCTGGGGCCTCGAGAAGCACCCCATGCAGGCCATCTACGGCTACGACGTCGCCGCCGAGCTCACCCCCGGCACGAGATACGACGAGGTCGTCGCGGCCCTCGGCGGCGCCGGCGAGATGGTCACCCAGCCCGACGACATCGGCCCCGCCCTCGACCGAGCGTTCGCCTCCGGCGTCCCCTACCTGGTGAACGTCCTCACCGACCCGGGGGACGTCTACCCGAGGCAGTCCAACTTGGGCTGAACCCTTCGGGACTTTCCCGCCCGGATCGGGCATCATGATCAGGTCGACATCTCATCCCGAAGGTCGTCATGACCGATATCGCTGTTGCGTCCGCGACCGCTCCGGTGTTCGCGGATCCTGGAGGTCACCGTCGCCGGGTGCTGACGGCCGTCGGGGTCGGCGGAGCCGTTCTCCTGGTGACCTATCTGCTGGTGGTCATCGCCGCGTTGACGGGAGCCCCGTGGGTCCCTGCGATAGGCCTGCCCGGCGTTGATGCTCCGGCCGCGGTGGTCCCGACCCCTGATGCCATCGCCTCCGTGGGATCGATCGGGCGCGTGACCGATTCGGAGACGGCTGCCCCCGCCGTCGGCGACGACGGGTCAGCGGACCCCTCCTCGCCGCTGGTGACGACAGCCCCGGCGGTCCCTCCGCCTGACGCGTCGCCGCCGGTCACGACGCCCCCTGCCGTGCCGCCGCCGGTCACGTCGCCGCCGGTCACGTCGCCGCCGGTCACGCAGCCGCCGGTGGTCACGGAGCCGCCGGTCACGTCGCCGCCGGTCACGTCGCCGCCCGGCGACCCGGACCCACCGACGACCCTTCCGCCCCAGACCGACGACACGTCGACCGACTCGGCCAGCACGACGGCTCGCGGCCGATCGGACGGTGTAGGCGCCGGGAACGGTCGGGCCACGGCCGACGCGACGGGTTGACCATTGAGGGCGAGGCTTGGCGACGACGCTCGCCGCGGGCGCACTGGATCCTTCTGGGCCTCGTCGTACTGGCGATCGGGGCCACGCTCGTCGTGAGTGGCTACACCTCCGGCGACACCGGCACGGGGACGGCCAACCCGTCGGACGGGGCGCCCGCGGGCGAGCCCTTCATCACGGCTGGGCCGGTGTTGGATCTCCGCGGCGACGAGGTGCAATCGGTGGCGACGCCGCCGAAGACCGTTGTCCTGACCTTCGACGACGGGCCGGACCCGGAGTGGACCCCGGCCGTGCTGGACGTCTTGGCCCGCCACGGCGTTCGCGCCACCTTCTTCGTCGTCGGCCACCAGGTCACGGCCCATCCTGACCTGGTGCGGGCGGTGATCGCCGCCGGCCACGAGGTCGGCGCCCACACCTACAACCACGCTGATCTGTCGACCCTGCCCGCCTGGCGGGTGAACCTCGAGCTGTCACTGAGCCAGAGCGTCCTCGCCGGCGCCACCGGTCGCCACGTCGGGTTGTTCCGCCCGCCGTATTCGTCTACGCCGGGCGCCCTCGATGACGGCGATGTGGAGGTCCTCCAGCGGGTCGCCGACCGGGGCTACCTCACGGTCCTGGCCGATCTCGACAGCGGGGACTGGCGCCGGCCCGGCATCGACCAGATCGTCGCTGACGCGACGCCCGCCGGTGATGACGGCGCCGTCGTCCTCCTTCATGACGGCGGTGGGGATCGTTCGCAGACCGTGGCCGCGGTCGATCGGTTGATCACTGATCTGCAGGGCCGTGGCTACGAGTTCGCCACCGTCGGCGAGTTGCTCGACGGTGGCGACGGCGCCGTGATGGCCGAGGTCCGCGCTCGTGAGGAATGGCAGGGCAGGGCGGCCATGGCCGTCATCAAGGCCTCACAGGCCGCCACCCGGTTGCTGGCGTGGTCCCTCGTCCCCATCGGGATCCTCGCCGTCGCGCGGGCGGTCATCGTCTTCCATCAGGTCCGACGAACCCGTCGCCGACCGGTACGGGTGGCCAAGGGGACGGCCCCGCCGGTCAGCGTCGTCGTGCCGGCCTACAACGAGGAGGCCGGCATCGGGGCGACGGTCCGATCGTTGCTGGACGCCACGCACCCGGAGGTCGAGATCGTGGTCGTCGATGACGGGTCGACCGACGACACGGCCGCCATCGTCGACCGTTTCGCGGCCGAGGGCGTCCGCCTGGTCCAGCAGCCGAATCAGGGTAAGGCCGCGGCTCTGGCCGCGGGCCTCGACGCAGCCGAGGGCGACCTGATCGTGACCGCCGATGGGGACACGATCTTCGAGCCCGGTGCCATCTCGGCGCTGGTCGCCCCGTTCGACGATCCCCGGGTGGGGGCGGTCAGTGGCAACACCAAGGTCGGCAACCGGAGCGGGGTCGTGGGGCGGTGGCAGCACATCGAGTACGTGATGGGCTTCAACCTCGACCGCCGGATGTACGAAGGGCTGGACTGCATGCCCACGGTTCCCGGCGCCGTCGGTGCCTTCCGGCGTCAGGCCGTGGAGGCGGCCGGCGGACCTTCCGACGACACGCTGGCCGAGGACACCGATCTCACGATGGCCATCCAACGAGCCGGTTGGCGGGTCGTCTACGCCGAGGACGCCGTGGCCTGGACCGAGGCCCCGGCCTCCCTGGGGGACCTGTGGCGGCAGCGCTATCGGTGGTGCTACGGCACCCTGCAGGCCGTCTGGAAGCACCGGGCGGCTCTCCGTGACCGATCGTCGCCCCTCGGTCGCCGAGGTCTGCCCTACCTGATCTGCTTCCAGGTCCTCTTGCCGATCCTGGCCCCACTGCTCGACCTCTACACGCTGTACGCAATCGTGTTCCTGGACCCGTGGCCGGTGCTTGCGTACTGGTTCGCCTTCACGGCCCTGCAGCTGGGGATCGCCGTCTACGCCTTCCGCCTCGACGGTGAATCGCTCCGGCCGCTCTGGGCGCTCGCCCTCCAGCAGTTCGTCTATCGCCAGCTGATGTACCTGGTCGTGATCCAGTCGATGATCACGGCGGCGGTCGGGATCGCACTGCCGTGGCAGCGGATCGAGCGCTCGGGCACGGCCGGGGAGGCCATCCCGGTCAGTTGAGCTTGTCGAGGAAGCGTTCGGTGTCGACGATGACCCGGGTCACCCGGCCGACGGCCACGAGCCCACGGTCGTCGTTGACGGACACGGTGAAGGTGAGCCGGCGGCCCTGAACCGCCTCGAGCGTGGCCTCGGCCGTCACCCGCTGGCCCACGGGCGTAGGGGCGAGGTGGTCGACCTGGACCCGCTGACCGACCGTGGTGGCGCCGTCCGCGAGGCGTCCCTCGATGACCAGGATGCAGGCCTCTTCGCTCAGGGCGATGACCCGCGGCGTGGCCAGGCAGGGCACGGAGCCGGAGTGCATCGCGATCGCGGTGTCGTCGTCGCCGACGTCCAGGTCGACCGACGCACTCGAACCCGGTTCCAGAGGCACGTGGCTACCCTACGAGCGCCACTCTCCGTGGGGCCAGCCCCAGTGTTCGCGGGGCGTGCACAACAGCCCTCTAACCCCCGGAGCGCATGGTGACCCTGGTCCCGGAAGACGTCATGGAACGGGTGCTCGGCACCGCCCTCAACACGGGCGGTGACTTCGCCGAGGTGTTCGCCGAAGACCGCCAGGCCGGCTCGGCCACCCTGGACGACGGCAAGGTCGAGGAGCTCAGCTCCAGCCGTGACCGGGGCGCCGGCATCCGGGTCGTCACCGGCGAGACCACGGGGTTCGCCCACACCGCCGATCTCTCCGAACAGGGCCTGCTCGCCGCGGCTCAGGCGGCGGCCGCCGCCGCTCGGGGCGGCTCGGGCGGCGTCCACACCGTCGACCTCTCTCGCCGCGACGTGGCCCACCCCAGCGTGGTGACCGTCGCTCCCTTCGACGTGGGCAAGGGCACCAAGGTCGAGCTGCTGGCCGCCGCCGACGAGGCCGCCCGCCAGGCCGGGTCCGCCATCAGCCAGGTCATGGCCCGTTACGCCGACTCCCGGCGCCGCATCCAGATCGCCAACTCCGACGGCCTCCTCACCGGCGACGACCAGACCCGCACGCTCTTCTCCGTCTCCTGCGTCGCCACGGGTGACGCCGGCATGCAGACCGGCCGAGAGTCCATCGGCCACACCATCGGCTTCGAGCTCTTCGACCGCTACGACGTGGCGGACCTGGCTCGTCGGGCCGCCGGCCGGGCCCTGACCAAGCTCAACGCCCGCCCCGCGCCCAGCGGCACGGTGCCCGTCGTCATCGGCAAGGGTGGCGGCGGCGTCCTCTTCCACGAGGCCTGCGGCCACGGCCTGGAGGCCGACCTGGTGGGCAAGAGCGCCTCCGCCTTCCGGGGCAAGGTGGGCGAACTGGTCGCCAGCCCACGCATCACCCTGGTCGACGACGGCACCATCGCCGACGAGTGGGGCTGCTTCGGCGTGGACGACGAGGGCCGCCCCGCCCAGCGCAACACGCTGATCGAGGACGGGATCCTCACCGACTACATGTGGGACTTCCTGCGGGCCCGCAAGGAGGGCCGCGAGTCCTCGGGCAACGGCCGGCGCCAGAGCTACCGGCACCTGCCCATGGTCCGCATGACCAACACGTTCATCCTCAACGGGGAGGACGACCCCGACGACATCGTGGCCTCGACCGAGAGCGGGGTCTACGTGGCCCAGCTCGGCGGCGGCCAGGTCAACACGGCCACCGGGGACTTCGTCTTCGGGATGACCGAGGCCTACCTGATCGAGAACGGCGAGATCACCGAGCCGCTGCGTGAGGGCAACCTCATCGGGAACGGACCCGAGGTCCTGCAGCGCATCGACGCCCTGGGCAACGACTTCGAGTTCGGCCCCCCGGGGACCTGTGGCAAGGACGGTCAGGGCGTGCCCGTGGGTGACGGGGTCCCGACCCTGCGGGTCTCGGCCCTCACGGTCGGCGGCACCGCCGCCGCCTGAGCGAGCGGGACAACCGATGCAGGACGAGCTCTTCGCCATCGCCGATCGCCTCGTCGCCCGCGCTCAGCCGGGCGAGGAGGTCGAGGTCGTGGTCGCCCACTCCAAGGACACCGAGGTCCGGGTCTACGAGGGCGAGATCGAGTCGCTCTCGGTGGCGGAGTCCCAGGGCGTAGGCGTCCGGGTCGTGGCCGACCAGCGCCAGGGCTTCGCCTCGGCGGGCACGTTCGACCCCGAGGCCCTCGACGAGATGCTGGACGAGGCCCGGGACAACGCCCGCTTCGCCGAGGTCGACGAGTACCTCGGCCTGACGGGGCCCGACGGGGTCGACGCCGCCGAGCTGGACCTCTGGTCCGAGGACCTGGCCGCCACCGACACCGAGGCCAAGATCGACATGGCCCTCGCCCTCGAGCGGGTGGTCAAGGCCGGTGACGCCCGCATCATCGGCCTGGAGTCGGCCGAGTACGCCGACGCCATGGGCACCTCGGTCGTCGTGTCCTCGAAGGGGATCCGCTCCGGTGGCGCCGAGACGGTCTGTGACCTCGTGGCCTACGCCCTGGCGGAGGAGGCGGGGGAGACCCAGACCGGCTTCGGGTTCTCGGTCGGCCGCTCACCGGGCGAGTTGGACGTCGACGAGGCCGCCAAGGACGCGGTCTACCGGGCCACCCGTCTCCTGGGCGCGACCAAGCCGCCGTCCCAGCGCCTGACGGTGGTGCTGGACCCCTTCGTCACCGCCCAGTTCCTGGCCATCGTGGGCAGCACGCTGTCGGGGGACGCCGTGCTCAAGGGGCGCTCGCCGTTCGGCGACCGGGTCGACGAGGCCATCGCCGCCCCCTCCATCACCTTCGTCGACGACCCCACCGACGCCCGGGCCTTCACCGCGGGGACCCACGACGGCGAGGGCCTGGCCACCCGCCGCAACGTCCTCGTCGATCAGGGACGACTGACCGGCTTCGTCCACGACGCCTACAGCGGCCGCCGCTCGGGCGCGGCTTCGACCGGTTCGGCCGTGCGCTCCTCCCGCAGCACACCGATGGCCGGCTGCCAGGCCATCAGCGTGCTGCCGGGCGACCGCTCCCAGGAGGAGCTGCTGGTCGAGGTCGGCGAGGGCCTGCTGGTGGCCGACGTGGCCGGGCTGCACTCCGGTGTGAACCCGGTCAGCGGCGACTTCTCGACCGGAGCGGACGGACTCTGGATAAAGGACGGCCAGCTGGCCGGCCCCGTGCGGGAGTTCACCATCGCCTCGACCCTGCAGCGCATGCTCCAGGACGTCGTGGCCGTCGGCCGCGACCTGACCTGGCTGCCGATGTCGGCGGCCGGGGTGACCCTGGTCATCGGCGACGTGTCGGTCTCCGGGGTCTGACGCCGTTGCCCGACCTGGGGGACCTGGCCCAGGGCATCGCCGCCCGGGCCGAAGCGGGGGAGGAGCTGGAGGCCTTCGTGGCCCGCAGCACCTCCCTGTCGGCCAAGGCCTACGAGAGTGAGGTCGAATCGTTCACCTCGTCGGAGTCCTTCGGCGTCGGCATCCGGGTCATCCGCGACGGTCGGATGGGCTTCGCCTCGGCCGGCACCTTCGACCAGGAAGTGCTGGACGACACGCTGGCCGAGGCCCGGGACAACGCCCGTTACGCCGAGGCGGACGAGTTCGTCGGCCTGGTGGAGCCGGATGGTGTCGCCCCGCCGGAGCTGGACCTGTGGCGCGACGACCTCACCGGCACACCGACCGAGGCGAAGGTGCAGATGGCGCTCGACCTCGAGGCCGCCATCCGGTCGGCTGACCCGCGCGTCATCGGAGTGCGTACGGCGGCCTACGGCGAGGCCTCGGGCGAGGCCGCGGTGGCGAGCAGCCGGGGCCTGGTCGTCGGCTCCCGGGGCACCTCCTGCTCGCTCGGGGCCAGCGCTCTGGCCCGGGAGGGCGACGACACCCAGATCGGGGGCGGCTCGACCATCGGCCGCGGGGTGGCGGACCTCGATCCCGACGAGGCCGTAGCCGACGCCGTCCTGCGCGCTACCCGCCTGTTGGGGGCGAAGCAGCCGCCCACCGCCCGCGTCACCGTCGTGCTCGAGCCCCGGCTGGCCGCGACCCTGCTGGGCATCGCCGGGGGCACGCTCACCGGCGACCGCGTGCTGAAGGGCCGCTCGCCGTTCGCCGACCGGGTGGGGGAGGCGATCGCCTCCCCGCTGCTCACACTCGTCGACGACCCCACCGATCCCCGCTCGTTCGGGGCCGACCGCCACGACGGCGAGGGCCTGGCCACCCGGGTCAACCCGCTGATCAGCGACGGCGTGCTGCAGGGCTTCCTCCACGACGGCTACACCGGCCGCCGGTCGGGGACGGCTTCAACCGGCTCGGCCGTGCGGGGCGCCCGCTCGACGCCGGCTCCGGGCTGTCAGGCGCTGGTGATGGTGCCCGGCGACCGGTCACCTGAGGAGCTGCTGGCCGACGTCGAGCTGGGGCTGTTCGTCCAGTCGTTCAACGGCCTGCACTCCGGGGTCAACCGGGTGAGTGGCGACTTCTCCGTCGGGGCCGACGGGCTGATGATCCGGGACGGCTCGCTCGCCGAGCCGGTCCGCGAGCTCACCCTGGCCTCGACCCTGCAACGCCTCCTCCTCGGCATCGTGGCCGTGGGCGACGACCTCGACTGGCGCTCCGGTGGGACCACGGCCGCCACCATGGTCATCGGCGACGTCTCCATGAGCGGCCGCTGACCGCTAGATGGTGGAGGTGGCCAGGAGGGCGATGGTCAGGCCGGCGACGACGAAGCGGTACCAGGCGAAGATCGACAGGTCGTGGCCCTTGAGGTAGCCCACCAACCACCGGATGGCGAGCAGGGCGGACCCGAAGGCGAACAGGGCGCCCACCAGCGGGTCGGCGATCCCGAACTCGTCGACCAGGGTGCCGCCGTCCTTCAGCAGCGTGAAGGCGGTGGCGGCGGTGAGCGTGGCGAAGCCGAGGAGGAAGCTGAACTCCACGGCCGCGGGCATGGCCACCCCCACGAGCAGGGCGCCGATGATGGTGGCCAGCGAGCGACTGGTCCCCGGCCAGAGGGCAGCGCACTGGGCGAGCCCGATGATGAGGGCCTGGCGGTGGGTGATGTCGGTCAGCCGGGGTCGCTGGGGGGCGTCGGGCGTGGCCCCCCGGGGGATGTGACCGGTGCGCTGCAGGACCAAGATCAGCGCGCCCCCGATGATCCAGGCGACGACGACGGGTCCCGGGCCGAACAGGGCGTCCTCGATCGGGTCGTCGAACAGCGCGCCGAGGAGGGCGGACGGGATGAAGGCGATGACCAGGATGACGAACAGGTGGCGCCCGTCGGGGTTGCGCCCGGCGAGGCCCTGGAGCATCTCGACGAAACGGCGCCAGAACAGGGCGACCACGGCCAGGATGGCGCCGAACTGGATGGCGATGGCGTAGGCGTTCAGGGCCTCGAGGCCGGCGCTGCCCTCCTCCGACGGGAGGTCGAGCAGCCGCGATGCGACGAGCAGGTGCCCGGTCGAGGAGATGGGCAGGAACTCGGTGATGCCCTCGACCACCCCGAGGACGGCCGCCTTCACCCAGGTCATCTGGCTGCCGACGGCCTCCGTCGTCTCCGCCACCACGGCCGCCCCGACGGGGCCGGCGAGGACCAGCACGGCGGCACCCACCAGCACAGGAGCCGCCAGCAGGCGCGTTCGGAGGCCGGCGGGCGACGTCGAGGGCACGCCCGAGTTTCCGCCAGAGGGGCGCCCGGGCGCCATTCGAAGAACCCGGCTCAGCCGACCGGCGGGGTGGTGGCGAGGTCTTCCACGACCTCCGCGCCGAGGGCGGTGAGCACGGCGGGTGGGGCCTTGATCTTGGTGCTGCGATCGCCGCCGCCGAGGACGATCCACGCCGCGTCCATGACCCGGGCATCGACCCACAGCGGCATGCCCTCGGGCAGGGCCGCCGCCGTGACGCCGCCGATGAGCATCCCGGTCAGGTCCCGGGTCTCGTCGGCCGAGGCGAACGACGCCTTCTTCACGTCGAGGCGGTGGCGTACGGCGTTGTTCACGTCGAGGCGGGTGTGGGCCAGGACGACGCAGGCCACGTAGACCTTGTCGCCCCCGCCCCGGGGCCTGCCCGCCACCAGGATGGTGTTGGCCGACTGCTCGACGGGGACCCCGTAGTGCTCGCAGAAGACGGCGGTGTCCGCCAGCTCGGGGTCGCAGTCCATGACCTCGTAGGCCACGCCCGTCGCATCGAGCGACTCACGGACCTGTGCTCCCGGATCCCCCGTCATCGGCGGGGACGGTACCCGGAGGGGTGAGGGCGAGCGTGATGGTGGCCTGCGAGAGGGCGAAGGCGACCCGAGGGGCCTCAGCCGCGGTGACGGCCACCGTGATCGAGCGGGTCCGGACGGCGACGACGGTGGCCGCCCGGGCGACGGTCACCGTGGGGTCCTCGCCCGCGGGGGCGACCAGCGGGTCGAAGGTGGCCAGCAGGTCGACCTGGTCACCGGGTCGGACACCGAGGGCGCCGGGCCCGGTGGGCAGGGCCAGGGCCCGGCTGCCGGGCGGCACCAGGCGGTCGGCGCCGAGTCGGGACTCGACCACGGGCTCGCCGGCGAGGACCGCCTGACTGACCACCTCACCGTCGGGCACGGCGGTCAGCGCCCCGACGGGGACGAGGGCGGCGGGCCACGAGCGCAGCTCGACCGTGTCGGGGCCGGCCATGGCCCCCGCGGCCAGGTCGACGCGAGCCACGACGACAGGGACGGGCTCGCCGAAGCGGCGGGCGTCGGCCCGGGCGCGGCTGAGGCCGGACTCGAGGACGAGGCCGACGGTCAGCGACAGCCCGACGACGACCAGCCACCAGAGCACCGGGCGCCGTCGCAGCCGGAGCCGGGCCCACCAGAGCGCGAGCGGACGGAGGGGAGAGGGACGAGGTCGCCGCACGGCGCGCCTCCTTCGCACGAGTGACTCCGCGGGAGAAGCGCCGCGGTCAGCGTACGCGGACCCGGCCGATTCCCGTTCTGGTTGCGTCCAGCCGCGCTGGGGCGCGGGAGCCGCCACCAGAACGATCGGGGGGTCAGGCGTCAGGGCGGGTCGGGCTGGAGGCCACCGGCGCCTTCGATGCAGGCGCACGACCGGGTCGACGGGATGGCGTCGATGGCCCGGAAGAGGAGGGTGCGGACCCGGTCGTTGTTGTCGGCCATGACGGCGAACACCTCGTCCATGGTCACGGCATGGTCGGCGACTCCCTGGACGCCGACGTCGTAGTCGGTGATCAGGGCCACGGTGGCGTAGCAGAGGCCCAGCTCCCGGGCCAGGGGGGCTTCGGGGTACTGGGTCATGTTGATGACCGACCAACCCGCGGCGGCGAACCAGGCCGACTCGGCCCGGGTGGAGAAACGCGGCCCTTCGATCACGACCACGGTCCCGCCGTCGTGGACGGTGATGCCCTCGGCCCGCCCGGCCGCCAGGGCCAGAGCCCGGAGCTCGGGGCAGTAGGGATCGGCGAAGCTCATGTGGTTGATCGTCGGCCCGTCGAAGAACGTGTGGTGCCGGCCCGAGGTGCGGTCGACGAGCTGGTCGCAGACGACGAAGTCGCCCGGGGCCACGTCGGCCTGGAGCGACCCCGAAGCGCAGGGCCCGAGGAGGCGGGTCACCCCGAGCTCCCTCATGGCCCAGACGTTGGCCCGGTAGGGGACCCGGTGAGGGGGGAAGCGGTGGTCGGCGCCGTGCCGGGGCAGGAAGGCCACCGAGCGTCCGTTCAGGCTGCCGACGTGGACGGCGTCAGCGGGTGGCCCGTACGGGGTGTCCATCTCGATCCGCTCGACGTCGTCGAGCAGGGCGTACAGGCCGGATCCCCCGAACACCCCGATCTCGGCCGTGGTCACGGCCGTGACCCTATTTCTTGGTCGAGGCCTTCTTGTCGGACGAGGACGAGGTGCTCTTCTTGTCCGAGGACGAGTTGGACGAGCTCTTGGCGTCCGAGGAGGAGCTGGCCTTGTCGGCCGTGTCGGACTTCTCCGACGTCGAGCCGTTCGTCGACGAGGCCGACTTGCCGTTGCTGGACCGACTGTCGGTCTTGTAGAAGCCGCTGCCCTTGAAGGCGATGCCGACCGGCGAGAAGACCTTGCGCAGGGCCTTCTTCCTGCAGCTGGGGCACTTGGTGAGGGTGTCGTCGGTGAAGGATTGGACGACCTCCAGCTGGTGGCCGCAGTCCCGACATTTGTACTCGTAGGTGGGCATGGGGGGCTCCGCCTCTGGCTGATCGGTCGTGGGCGGAGCCTTGGCACTCTCACCCACCGAGTGCCAAGGATACCCGGTCCTAGCATGACGCCCATGCTCGGCGCACCGCTGGTTGTCGTCGTCGCCTATCTGCTGGGCACGTTCCCGACCGCGGCCCTGATCGGCCGGATGACGGGCCACGATCCGACGGCCGAGGGCTCCGGCAACCCGGGGGCGACCAACGTCCTGCGGACCTCCGGGCGCGGGGCGGGCGTCGCCGTGCTCGCCATCGACGTGGCCAAGGGCGCGCTGGCCGTCGGCCTGGGTCTTCTGGTCGGTGACCACACCCTCGGCGTGATCGCCGGGGCCGCCGCCGTGCTCGGCCACGTCGCCCCCGTGGGCCGACGCTTCCGGGGTGGCAAGGGGGTGGCTACCGCGGCCGGGGCCGGCGCCGTGGCCTTCCCGGCCCTCAGCCTCGTCCTGGGGGTGGTCTTCGTCGTCACAGTGGCTGTCACCCGTCGGGTGTCAGTAGGTTCGCTGGTCTTGGCGCTCCTGCTCCCCGTGGGCGTGGCGCTGGGTGGGGGGTCCGGGCTCGAGGTCCTGGTCACCGCCGGGGTCAGCCTGGTCGTCATCGCCCGCCACCACGAGAACATCCGACGACTGATCCGACGAGAGGAAGCACCCGTGTTGCGTGCCGGGAAGAGCTCATGAGCGCCGTGACCAAGGCGGTGATCCCGGCCGCCGGACTGGGCACCCGCTTCCTACCGGCCACCAAGGCCCAGCCCAAGGAGATGCTCCCGGTCGTCGACCGCCCCGCCATCCAGTACGTGGTGGAGGAGGCCGTCCAGGCCGGCATCGACGACATCCTCATCATCACCGGACGGGGCAAGCGCAGCCTCGAGGACCACTTCGACCGGAACTTCGAGCTGGAGCACCAGCTCCACGAGAAGGGCAGGGACGAGGATCTCATCGAGATCCGCCAGCTGGCCGACCTGGCCGACATCCACTACGTCCGCCAGGGCGAGGCCCTGGGCCTCGGCCACGCCGTGTCGATCGCCCGCAAGCACGTGGGCGACAACCCCTTCGTGGTCATGCTGGGTGACGACATCATGGTCGACGAGGCCAACCTCCTGACCTCGATGATCGCGGCCTACGAGGAGCAGCAGGCCTCGGTGATCGCCCTGCTCGAGGTCGCTCACGAGGACATCTCGGCCTACGGCTGCGTCCGCCCCGAACCGGTGTCCGACCGCCTGGTCAAGGTCCTCGACATCGTCGAGAAGCCGGAGCCGGCCAACGCCCCGTCGGACCTGGCCGTGGTCGGGCGCTACGTGCTGACCCCGGAGATCTTCGAGGTCCTCGAGGGCGTCCAGCCCGGCTACGGCGGGGAGATCCAGCTCACCGACGCCCTCGCCGTCCTGGCCCAGAGCCAGGGCGTGTACGGCTACACCTTCGACCGGGGTCGCTACGACATCGGCATGAAGGTCGACTACCTGCGGGCCACCGTGGAGATCGCGCTGCAACGAGAGGATCTGGGCCCCGCCTTCCGGGAGTTCCTGCGGGGCTTGGCCAAGCGCGAGGGCTGGTGACGGCGGTGACCGCCCCGTGATCTCCGCCGAGGACGCCCGGGCCCATGTCCTGGCCCGGGTCCCCCTCTTGGCCCCGACCGCCGTGCCGCTGGTCGACGCGGTGGGATGCGTGACGGCGGAGGCGGTCACCGCCGGCGACGCCATCCCGTCCTTCGACAACACCGCCATGGACGGGTATGCACTGCGCGCCGCCGACGTGGCCCTCGCCACCGAGGACGCCCCGACCCGGCTCGAAGTCATCGGCACCTTGGCCGCGGGCACCAGTGACCGCCCCGAGGTCGGTCCCGGCCAGGCCGCCCGCATCATGACCGGGGCCCCGGTGCCGCCGGGGGCCGACGCCATCGTCATGGTCGAGCTCACGGATCGGGACGGCGACGACGGCGTGCTCGTGCGGGCGGCCGTGCCGGAGGGCAACCACGTGCGCCGGGTCGGCGAGGACGTCGCGGTGGGCGACGTGGTCGTGGCCGAGGGCACGGTCCTGACCCCGGCCCACATCGGGGTCCTGGCCAGCGTCGGTCGTGAGGCTGTCACCGTGCGACGCCCGCCCCGGGTCGGCGTCCTGTCCACCGGCGACGAGCTGGTGACGGCCCCGGCCCCGCTGGCGTTCGGCCAGATCCGGGACTCCAACCGGCCGATGCTCCTGTCCGAGGTGGCGGCCAGCGGGTTCGAGGCGGTCAACCTGGGCACGGTCCCCGACGACGAGGCCGTGCTCACCGCGACCCTGGCCGAGGCCGCCGCCACCTGCGACGCCGTCGTCACGTCGGGCGGGGTCAGCGTCGGCGACTTCGACCTCATGAAGCAGGTGCTGGACACGCTCGGCGACATGACCTGGATGCAGATCGCCATCCGCCCGGCCAAGCCCTTCGCCTTCGGCTTGGTCGACGGCACACCGGTGTTCGGGCTGCCCGGCAACCCCGTCTCGTCGCTGGTGTCCTTCGAGCTCTTCGCCCGCCCCGCCCTGCGCTCGATGATGGGCCACCCCCACCTCGACCGCCCGCGGGTGCGGGCCGTGGCCGACGCCGACCTCGGTCGCCGGCCCGATGGCAAGACCCACTTCGTCCGGGTGGTGGCCGACTATCGCGACGGTGCGTTCCACATCACCCCGGTCGGGGGCCAGGGCAGTCACCACCTCGCCGCCATGGCTTCGGCCAACGCCCTGGCGGTGGTGGAGGACGGCGACGGCGTGGCCGAAGGCGAGACGTTGAGCGTCATCCCCCTCGACGAGGTGCCCGCCGGCTGAGTATCGGATGCGGGTGGGGGCGGGGCCCCCGTAGGGTGGAGGCCATGGCGCAGCCGCTGGTGGACTCGTTCGGTCGGGTGCATCGCGACCTGCGCATCTCGGTCACCGACCGCTGCAACTTCCGCTGCGTCTACTGCATGCCCGAGGAGGGCATGGACTGGACGCCCCGGGACGAGCTCCTCACCTTCGAGGAGATCGAGCGCATCGCCCGGGTGCTGGTCGACCGCTTCTCCTTCGACTCGATCCGCCTGACCGGTGGCGAGCCCACCGTGCGGGCCCGCCTGCCCGTCCTGGTCCACAAGTTGTCCGCCCTCGGCGTCGACCTGGCCATGACGACCAATGGGGCCACGCTCGGGCTGCTGGCCGACGACCTGGTCGCCGCCGGGCTCAACCGCATCAACATCTCCCTCGACTCGCTGCAGGCCGACCGCTTCCTGCAGCTGACCCGCCGCGACGCGCTGGATCAGGTCCTCGACGGCATCGATGCCGCCGTGGCCGCCGGGTTCACCCCGGTGAAGGTCAACGTCGTGCTGATGCGGGGCATCAACGACGACGAGATCGTCGACTTCGCCACCTTCGGGCGCGAGCGGGGCGTGCAGGTCCGCTTCATCGAGTTCATGCCCCTCGACGCCGATGGCGCGTGGCGGGCCGAGCAGGTGATCAGCCGGGACGAGATCGTGGCCGCCATCGGGGCCGTGTACCCGCTCGAGGCGATCACCCGGGACCATCACCCCGCCGAGCTCTACCGCTACTCGGACGGTGCCGGCGAGATCGGCATCATCCCGACGGTCACCGACGCCTTCTGCGGCTCCTGTGACCGGGTGCGGCTCACGGCCGAGGGCGGCTTGCGCAACTGCCTGTTCGCCCTCGAGGAGGAGGACCTGCGGGGCTTGCTGCGGGGCGGCGGCACCGACGACGACCTGGCCGCCGCGGTGGTGGCCAACATCGGGGCCAAATGGGCGGGCCACCAGATCAATCAGGTGCACTTCATCCGACCGGCCCGGTCGATGAGCCAGATCGGCGGCTGAGGGTCCCCTTCGGCCGACCGGCTCCTGCTCACTAGGCTCGCGCCCATGAGCGACGTCGGCCTGACCCACCTCGACCCCCTCGGGCGCGCCCGCATGGTCGACGTGACGCCCAAGGAGGCCACGCATCGCCGGGCCATCGCCCGGGGACGGGTGTTCATGAAGCCGGAGACGACCTCCCTGGTCGCCCGGGGAGCGATCACCAAAGGTGACGTCCTGGCCGTGGCCCGGGTGTCGGGCATCCAGGCGGCGAAGCGGACCGCCGACCTCATCCCCCTCTGCCACCCGCTGCTCGTGGGCTCGGTCCTCGTCAACTTCCGGATCGAGGACGAGTACGTCGAGATCGAGGCCCAGGTCGAGACCGTCGACCGCACGGGCGTCGAGATGGAGGCCCTGACCGCCTGTTCGGTCGCCGCCCTCACCATCTATGACATGTGCAAGTCCGCTGACCGCTCGATGGTCATCGGCGACGTCAGCCTCTGGGAGAAGACCGGCGGCCGTTCCGGGACCTACCGGCGGGCCGAGACCGAGGACGCTCCCGTCGCTGACTCCTGAGTCATTTCGCGATGGCCACGGACCCGCCCCCGATTCGCTAGGGTTGCCTTTTCGTAGTAGAAACGTAATGTTCGTAACGGAGCCCCAAGGGCCCGAAGCATCGCCCGACACGGGCGAGACCCTGCCGCCGACAGAGGAACCCTCTGAGTGACACCCATAGTCCTGCTGATCCTCGTCGGCATGTGGGCCGCCGTACTGCTGCCCCCCTACTTCCGAGATCGCAACGACACGCGGGCCGCCGGCAAGCACAGTCCGGTCTCCAACAAGCTCGGTGCCCTTTCCCGCTCGTTCGGCAATCGGGAACGCTCGCGCTACCTCCCGGTGGCCTCGTCGTCCCTCGGCGCCCCCCAGAAGGCCGGCAGCCCCCTGCCCGCCGGGTCTCGGCACCCGCTGACCCGCCGGGGTGCCCCCCAGCTCGTCCCCAGCGCCCCGGAGCCCAAGTCCTCCGCCTTCTCGATCCTCGGCCCTCCGGGATCCTCCCCTGAGGCCGAGGAGTTCGCAGTCGAGGACGCCCGCTTCCTGCTCGCCCCGGAGGTCGACGAGACGACCCCGGACGAAGCCAGGCCCCGTCGGGCCATCCCCAAGGACGTCCTGGCTTCCCGCGCCGCCCGCAAGCGCCGCCGCGAGGTGCTGTACACGCTGCTCGCCGCCAGCGGCCTCAGCCTGCTCATGGCGATCGGCCTGGGCGGGCCGGTCCTCGTTCTCCATGTGCTGATCGACATCGCCTTGGTCGTCTACGTCGCTCTCCTCGTCCGCATCCAGCGGGCCAAGGCCGAGCGCGAGATCAAGGTCGCCTTCCTGCCCCACGGCGGCGAAGGGGTGGCCCCCTCCGAGCTCCTGGCCCAGGGTGGCGGTTTCCGCCCGGGCAACGCCGAGCTGGCCCCGGTCGAGATCGAGTCGACCGCCTTCCGGGTCGTCCGCTCCCAGGCCAACTGACACCGGCCTGCCCCGCCCCGGCTGAAGCCGGTGGTGATTTCTGCCGCCGATTGCTTCAGGCGCCGAGCTTTCGTGTCGATGGAGTTGGATGCGACAGTGTGGCGAGCGCAGGATCATGAGCTGCGGACCGGCAGGTCGTCATCGGGGACAGCCCGGCCGAACTGCTCGGCCATCGCTTTCCCATCCTCCGGCTGCCGGACCTCGACGAGAGATGACCGCCGACGAGCTCGTGGATGGGCAGGGCCGCGGGTTCTACCTGGAAACGCTGCTGCTGTCCGCGGCGCTCTGGTGGGGGCTCTGGCAGGCCGGCAGTCGCCTCGCCCACCGTTGACCTGACCGAAGGCCACAACAGGCGGGGTTCGCGGCCTGATCGGCCGGATCCGGCCGACCCCGGAAGCCGACCGATCACCCCAACCCGGCGAGCTAGTCGAAATCTGGTGTGCGAGGCTTCCGGTCGTGGGAGTGGGCCTGAAGCGCGTTGGCACCTATCTGGGCCTCGCCGTCCTCGGCGCGTTTGCCGTCCTCGTCTTCTCCGGCAAACGCAAAGGCGACTGGGATCGTCAGGTCCGTGACTTCGCCTGGTCCCCCGAGCGCCAGCCGTTCGTCGACCCGAACCCGCCCGAGGAGCTGTTGATCACCGTCGCCGACGGGGATTCGTTCTGGTCGATCGCGGAGCAACTGGTCGGCTACCAGCTCGGCCGGACCCCCGTTGACGACGAGGTGATCGAGCCCTGGCTGGCGCTGATCGACGCCAATCTGGACCGCCTGGTCGAGCCCGAGAACCCCGACCTCCTCTACCCCGGCCAGGTCCTCCGCCTCCCTCCCGGCTGAGTGACTCGGCGAGGTGGCCGTAGGGCTCTCTGAGGTCGACGTCCCACTGGCCAAGCGTTGGCCAGCACCAAAGGGGGACTCAGGCCTGCGCCATCACCTCGAACACCTCGGCCGAGACGAACCGTGTGGGTGCGCCGGGCGGTGGACCCTGTCTCGCTCGATCGGCTGCGGCGTTCGCCGCGAGCTCGTCGTCGTACAGCAGCAGGCTGCGAGTACCCCCACCATCGAGCGACCGCATCCAGGTGCCACTCACGAACCCAGCTCCCTGCATGATCATCGGAACCGCAACGTTGTGGAGGAAGGCGATGGCCTCGTCGGCTCGGTCCCGGTCGATTTCGAGCTCTACCAACAATCCATGCATCAGATGCTCGCCCCCTCCAGTGCGGTCGTCTCTCCCGTTGGCCAGGGTGGCGGTTCCGACGACTCTCGTCCACTTCTCGACTCCGGTCAGCTCTCGAGGTCACGTCTTGAGCGGAAAGTGGGGGTACGAGCGGTCGCCACCGGGTATGAGGTCGTCCAGCGAAAGGAGGTACTCGTGGCTCGGACGATCATTCACCACAGCATCGAGGAGCTCCGCGGCGGGCTCCGCTCGATTGAGTCGGGCGATGTCGAGTCGCCTGACTACCGGGAGGTCCGTGAAGAGCTCATCCTCGCCGGGCTCGTGCGCGACGACGAAGTCGTCACCCCCGCTGGGCACCGCTACGCCGCCTGATCGGGTGCGCCGGTGCACCCGCCGTGAGGCCGCCGAGCTCCGGTCCCCCGTCGGTGCGCGGTGACCGGCCCTTACGCGCTGACGGTTCGGGGCTTCGCTGAGCTTCGCCGGCTCCGACACGAACTCGCGGCGTGGATGGCCCAGCTCGGTGCCGATGAGACGGTGACGAGCGAGCTCGTCCTCGCCGTCACCGAGGTGACGACGAACGCGATCGAGGCCTCGCCAGCCGGTGAAGCGCAGGTGCAGGCGGAGACGGCGGCCGGGGCGGTTCGGGTGGTCGTCCTCAACGAGGGTCCCGACTTCCGAGGGGGGACCCTGCCCCGGGCCGGCGGGGTCCTGAGCGAGCGAGGCCGGGGGCTGGGACTGGCCGCAGAGCTCACCGATTCGCTCGAGTTCGACCACGCCGACGGGCGGACCGAAGCCATTGTCACCAAGCGTTACGCCTGAGGTCACTCCCCTTTGCCACGGCCGGAGGTGGCCTTTTGGCGCGCTCGGCCGTGTCGATATTCTGTCGACGCTTTCCCGGACCCCGGGACCCCGTTGTGAGAAGGACACATCGAAGGGAGATCGGCATGAGCGTCCAGCCTGACGTCGAAGTTCTCGTCGTCGTCACGACGGAGCAGGTCGACCGTCACACCGCCCCCGACTTCAGCCACGAGCTCCGGGAAGGGCTCCGCCGCTGCGAAGCGGCCCCGGACCGGTCACCCGAGCTGGTGGTCGATTTGACCCAGGTGACCTTCCTGGACTCGACCGGCATCCGGGAGCTGATCGTCGCGGAACAAGCTCTCGCGCCTCGAGGCGGCCGCTTGGTGGTCCGTGGCGCCCACGGCGTCGTCCGACGCTGTCTGGAGGTCACCGGGGTCCTGGAACGCTTCGGGGGCGCCTCGACCAACGGGACCGCACCGTGACCGTTGCCTGGAGGGAACGCGACTCGAGCTCGGGCGACCCGTCGCTCGACCGGCACCTCGTTCCGGTGTGATCGGCCCGAGCAACCAGCTACCGCGTCTGCGGCGGTGCCAACCGGGGTAACTCGCTCTGGCGTCGGGACGGGCCCGGCATCGAGGAGGACACCATGGGTGACACCGGACCTGAGGCCGCCGCAAAGGGCGTCGCCGAGGAAGTCAAGGGCCGCGCCAAAGAGGCGGTCGGCGCCGTCACCGGCAACGACAGCATGAAGCACGAGGGCGAAGCCCAGCAGCGCAAGGCGGACGCGGACCGCGATGTCGCGGAGCATGAGGCCAAGGCCGAGCAGGCCCGGGCGGCGAGCGACGCCCATGAAGCAGAGGAGCGGTCGCACCAGGACTGACGGACGAAGCCGGCCGCGATCGGATCTGCCGGCGAAGCCCGCGACCCTTCTCAACACAACCTCAACGAGCGGTCGTGCGGGGTGGCGGGAAGCGGAACGGCAGCCCCTTGGCCGCGGCCTGGAACAGGGGCACGGCCTTGGGGATCCCTCGAAGGCGATGCTCACCGAGGCTCACGAACCGAAGGCCGGCCGGGCGCTGCCCCTGGCTCGCCTCCTTCGTGTCGCCGGACACGATCACTTGGCCGCCATGGGCAGCCGCGCAGACCCTGGCCGTCGTGTGGATGGCGAGCCCGATGTAGTTCACCTCGTCGAGCGTTGGATAGCCGCTGTGGATTCCGATCCGGACGCTCACCTCGACCCCGTCCACCCAGGAGCTCCCACGGAACGCGCGCTGCATGGCGATAGCGGCATCGAGCGCAGCGCCGGGGCTCTCGAACACGGCGAAGAACTCGTCCGCCCGCGTCTCGACGGCCTGGCCCGCGGACGCCACCGCCGTCTCCTGGAGCAGGGTGCGCACGTCACCGATGAGGTCGCGGTACCGCTCGCCCAACCGATCGACGAGGCCGGTCGAACCCTCGATGTCGGTCATCAGCATGGTGAGGAAGCCGGTCGGCAGCGACACCGGTTGGCGAGCGCGACGCTCCCCGAAGGCGCGCTCGGAGTCCAGCTGGCTCGTGATGAACCCCAGCGGCACGATCCCATGCCGCTGCGCCGCGTGCAGCAGCCGATTCCGCGCCCGGTCACGAGCGGCGTCGTCCTCGAAGTGGACCTGGTTGAACCGAGCCAGCGCGTTCCGGACGTGGGCCGCGTCGTGGATTGGAAGACGCCGCCGCCCCCGGGAGTCGACGTACGCGAACGCCCGATCCGGGAGGTCAGCCCGTTCCGACGACCCGAGTCGAGCCACGAGCTGAGGATAGGAGGGAACCCGTGGCTGGAGCGGACGCATCCCCTTGGTGCCCCTCGGCGCCGGCGCTGTCGTGGCCCACACCCGGCGTTTCGGGGTACACCAAGCAGGAGCCTTCTACGATTCGGCGTATGAGCCTCGAGTGGGAGCAGACGATCGTCGATGCGCGCGACCCGCGTGCCCTCGGACTCTGGTGGCGAGACGCGCTCGGCTGGGTCGTCGTGAATGACGACCCCGACGAGTTCGAGATCAGACCCACCGCGGATCGGCTGCCGGGACTCCTTTTCGTGTCGGTCTCTGAGCCGAAGACGACGAAGAATCGCCTGCACCTTGACTTCCGACCGGACGACCGGGACGGCGAGGTCGAGCGACTGCTCGCGCGGGGAGCCACGCGAGCGGACGTAGGACAAGGCGAGCAGACCTGGATTGTTCTTGCGGACCCTGAGGGCAACGAGTTCTGCGTACTCGGAGCGCGCACGCTCTGACCCGACGTTGTGGGCCATCATGGGCCGGGGCCCGTGCCAGGCTGTGCGGATGCTGTGATGAACCGGCTCGGGCTCGTTTCCCTTGGCGGCGCGACCCTGTCACGACTTCCCACGACATGGGGGTTGACATGGACGAGTCAGGCGGCCGTACGGGTGGCGGGACGTTTCCTACTCGTGGGAGACGGGTTAGGTAGATCCAAAATTGGTGAAGCCGCCCCTCCCGGCGGGGCTCGGGAGGGACGGCCTCGAAGGCAACGCTGCCTTGACAAGTCGCTTGCTGAACAACTTGATCACTTCTTCGACTCCCCGCTCGGATGAGAGTTAGACCAACCGAGCGTGTGAACGTCGACCCTCCAGCTCGGTGAGTCCATCGAGGAGGCGACTGACCGACTGATCCTCACGGGACACGCCCTCGCCCGTAGTGGGGGCCGCTTGGAGGTCCGTGGCGCCCAAGGCGTTGTCCAGCGCTGTCTGGAGATCACAGGGGTGCTGGAACACTTCGGAGGCGCCTCAACCAACGGAACCGGACCGTGACCGTCGGCTGGCAAAGGGTGTCGGCGTGTCCAGGCGAAGCGTGAAGGCGCCGAGCTGATCGCCGAAGACCAGGCAGGCAGGATCCCGTCAAGGGACCCCAACGGTCGGGACCGGGCCGACCGCAAGGGCCAACTGCTCGCGGATTTGCTGGGTCGGGTCACCATCGAGGACCGACGTGGCCTTGGCCATAGTTAGACCTGAGCGTGAGCGCGTGTCCGCGAACTCCCAGTCAGGCGGTCAGGTCGCCAATGCACTGACGGGCCAGGCAGCAATTCCGGCAGGACGTCACGCCATTAGGTCTGAGCGATCACCTCGCAAACATCCACGCTCAGGAACGTCGCCGGGGGGTCCGGCGGCGCACCCGGCGGAGGGCCTTGGGCGACCTGGTCAGCCGCAGCTCGCGCATTTGCCTCGGTATCGAAGAGCAAGAGCGAGTAACCCACATCTCCGCCCAGAACGCGCGCCCAGTGGCCGCCCTGGAAACCAGCCAGTCCCTTCGCCCTCGGCACGACGAGCTCCTCGAGGAGCTTGCGCGCTTCGTCCTCGCGGCCGGGGTCCACCTTTACTTGACCAACGGTTGCATACACGAACTGCCTCCTTTGTGGACGTCCCTCGTTCTCAACTCTTGGTCCGAACGTCCGGCACGTCAACCGCCGCCCTCGATGCGCCAACGGGAGACGCGCGACCCGGTGGGCGTTGAGGGACTCGAACCCCCGACCCCCGCTCTACCAGAGCGGCTCGGTCGGGTCGGCAGAACCCTGCCATTCCGGGGACTTGGCCTCTGACCTGGGAAGCTCCCGATTCGGGCTGCTCGCTGGTTCTCGTCGTCTCGCCCTGTTTCGCGGCCTCTTGCGGACTGGCTGCGGACTGGTCCGCAACGCTGGCCCCCGGGTGGCGTGACCATCACGCGAGTACGGTCACTCCCGGCCCGGGGGTGCCGGATGAGCGACATGCAACAGGGTCCGGGCTGGTGGCGGGCCACCGACGGGAAGTGGTATCCGCCGAACGCTGGCCAGACCCCACCGCCCTGAAGGCCGATGCCGAACCCGCGGCCGCAGGGTGGCATGAGCAACGGGGCGCTCATGGCCATCATCGGGGGTGTCGGAGTCCTGTTGATCGGCCTCGCGGTTCTCGTCGCCCTGGCCAACGACAGCGACGAGGGTGGGGGCCAGAGGGCCGAGAACGTGGCCGATGAGGCCACCACAGCGCCTGTGGCCGCTCTGCCCGACGATGGGCTCAGCGGCGAGGAACGCGAGGAGCGAGCCGATGTCGAGGTCACCGACTGCGGGCCTGGTCAGTTCAACGACATGGTGGCCACCCTCGAGGTGACGAACCACGGCTCGGAACCGTCGCTGTATTTCATCGACGTCGTCTTCGAGAACCCCGCTGGCAGCCGTCAGCTCGGCACCTCGTTCGCCCAGGTGGACGACCTGGGTCCGGACCAGGTCACCACGGTGGAGGCACCGAGCCTCGACCTCGGATCAGCATGGACGAAACCGTTCGAATGCCGGATCGCGGACGTCCAACGCTTCGCTTCCTAGGTCGACTCACCATCGATGTCAGCCAGAAGCTGGCGCACGCCGTGACGCAGGTGCCGTAGCTGGGTCTCCACCTGGTCGAGGGGCTCGAGGATCACGAACGCCTGCTCCCGGCTGATGGCCCGCTCGCCGGGGCTGAGCATGGCGACGCTCCAAGCCCGTCGTTGTGGGATTCTCGTGGTGTCGGAGGGGTGTCACGGCCCTCGGGTCCATCGCCCGCGAGTCCGGTGAGATTCGCTGCCGGCGAGCTGGTGCTCGGCCCGGAGTGATCGCGCTCTCGTGCCGACCGTAGGATCACGCAGTGCCACGTGTGGATCGGGCATCGCGGGTGATTGCTGCTCCGCTCGACCGCGTGTACGCCGCCCTCGTCGACCCCGAGGCTCTCGTGGCGTGGCTACCTCCTGACGGGATGAAGGGCAGGTTCGAGCATTTCGACGCCAGGCCGGGCGGGTCGTACCGGATGGTGCTGACCTACGCCGACGCCTCTGCCGCACCGGGTAAGGCCTCCGCGGACGCCGACATCGTGGAAGGCAAGTTCGTCGACATCGCCCCCGGCGCGAGGGTCGTGCAGGCGGTGGACTTCGTCTCCGACGACGCCGCCTACGCCGGCACCATGATCATGACCTGGGAGGTCACCGCGGTCGATGCAGGGACGAGAGTCGACATCCGGGCCGACGATGTCCCGGACGGGATCGCCGCGGAAGACCACGCCGCGGGACTCGCTTCTTCGCTGGCGAACCTCGCCGCCCGTCTCGAGTAGCGGTGCTCCCCTGTATCAGTCCGACGTGCTTCACCCAGTGTTCGGCATCGTCGGCCTCGCCCTAGCGCCCCTGTTCCTCTTCGGCGCTGCCGAGTTCGTCGGGCCGTTCGAACCACGGGGGTTGAAGGTTGCCGGCGCGTTGGTCCCGATCGCATACATCGGCTGGTCGCTCTGGCTCGGGCTATGCCGTCGTCGCCTCGAGTTCGGCGATCGGGCTCGGCCGGAAGCCCTTCCAGGTGCAGTAGATGCAGATCGACGTCTCCCACGCGATCTCCGGCAGCGACAGCAGGCCCGAAGGTCCTGACCCGTTCTCGAAGACGTCGAAGATGATCAGCACCGAGGAGATGAACAGCAGGGGGCCGCCGATGAGACCCAACATCGCCAGGCGGCGAGGCATGAGGCCCGAGCGGTACATCAGATACCCCAGCATCAACCCATTCCCGATAGGCACAACGAGTCCCGGCCCGAACTGGAATGCCCACTCGTAGATCGACACGAGAGTGTCGCCGGCGACGGCGAGCGTGGTCGCCTCGCCGCCCGTGGCCCCGGACATCGCATCGTTCACGTTGAGGACCGAGATGATGCTGATGAGACCGATCGCGATGAACACCGACTCCATGATGCGGGCGGTGACGTAGCCGAGGCCCACCGTTGCGCTCTGTCGCTTGACGAGCGGGTAGATCACGACCGCGGTCGCGACGTTGAAGCCGATCAGGAGGAACTCGAGGATCGAGCCGACCCTCAGGCTGGTCTCATCGACCGCCCCGGGGATGAACTGCATGTCGGTCCAGCTCGCGCCCACCCCGTTCACGAAGAGCAGCCGCGCCGGGATGCTCGTGATGAACGTGCCGATGAAGAACAAGCCGAATATGCGGCCGGTTCTCTGCAGGTCGATTTCCGCCGTCATTGTCTCCCGTCCTCCTTGCTTCTGCGGACACTCCTTTACGCCCTAGGGCCATCTTCGCACCTGAACTCAGGAGTCCATTTCAACAAGACCGTGGACTACCAGCAGAGGCTCGGCCACGCGTCGATCCGCACGACGATGGACGCCTACGGGTCGGTGCTGCCGGCGGTCGACGACGCCGTCACGAGCGGCTCGGGGACCTCGTGAACAGGTTCTCGCGGACTAGCCGCGTGAGAACCAGGCCAGAAGACTTGTTACGTGGCTCTCGACCGGGGGCACCACACTCTCGGCGTGGACGAGCCCACGCCCGCCCGGTTGCTCGTGGTGGAGGACGACCAGAACGTCCGCCAGACGCTCGAGGCCGCCCTGCGCGCTTCGCCGGGCACGAGGTCGTGGCGGTGCGCTCTACAGCAACAGCTCCATCGGGCGGTCGAGGACCGCCTCGTCCCTCCCGAGGAGCGCGAGTGCCATGGCCACGCACGACAGGAAGGACTTCACCTCGGCCGCCGACCCGATCCGATCGGGATCCCGCGCCAGCTCGGCCAGCCTTGCCATGTCGCAGACCGACCCCATGGCAGTCTCGTCGGCAGCCCGGTCGATCAGCTGGTCCATGCCTGGCAGCGTGAGGTACCGGTACGGCTCGGGGCGCAGCACGGCTGCCGGACGTCGGGCCCGACCTCGACCCCGGGTGCGCGCCCAGACCCGTCCGAGGAGGCCCGTCCTCGTCCTGACGGCGGTCGGGAACGGCTTGGCCGGCAGGGGCAGCGGCGATCCGTCGCGGACGGCCGCTGCCCACGTGTCGTCAAGGAACGGGATGCCGACGAGCTCGGGGGCGGCACGCCGCATGATCTCGAAGTGGAACCGCTCCTCCTGGCGCACCGCCAACGGCACCTCGAGGACCTTCTGCGCCAGCGCGGGCTGGATCAAGGGGTTGACGTTGATCCGCCCGGGCTTCGGGAAGTCGATCTGCCCGTTCCACTGCGAGAGGTGCTGCTCGATGTAGAAGCGCTCGGGGACCAGGTCGAGGCGCACGTCGGCGACTGCGGCCTGGACCCACGCCCGTCTCAGCTCGACCTGGCGCGCTCGCTCCTCGGGGCGGAGGAGGCCCAGCGGATCGTGGGGCTGGGGGCTCGCACAGATGGCCGCAGACAGCTCGTCGAGCGTCATGATCGCCCGTTTGCGGATGTGCTTGACGTTCGTGCGCCGGTAGAGCTCACCGCCGAAGCCCTTGACCTGGATCACCGTGCCGCTCAGATCGTCGGTGATCCCGTCCCACGGGGTGATCCCTCCCTCGTACCGGTAGAGGTGGTGGCACAGGTCGAGCCAGGCCGCGTCGGGGTGGCGGATGGCCCCCGACGGACCCTCGTCGTCCACGGGCGGGCCCATCCGCTTGTGCGCGAAGCCGGCTGCGTCGGCCACGGCATTCGCGACCTCGACCTCGGGGCTGTCCGGCGGCCCCATGGTCCTGACTGCGAGCTGCTCGTCGGAGAGACCGGCCGCCTTGGCGAGCGCCAGCGCGAGGCGCGAGTCCTTCCCGCCGGTGAGGAAGAAGATCATCCGCGTGCTCGCGTCGTGGAGCGACCGTACGTAGTCGATGGCCGCGGCCGTGATCTCGTCCCACTCGGAGGGGGTCGGGTCAGGTCCGGGCTCGTCGTTGGGCGCCGGCCAGGTCAGGGCGTCCGACCGGACGATCTTCACCTTGTGATCACCCCAGGCCACCTGCGCCTCGCTTCCGGGAATGAGGAGGGAGCTGCCCACCGCAGGCATCCGCTCGCCGAAGTGCTCCGAGTAGCCGACGAGCCAGGACATCGCATGCAGGTCCCACCCCTCGCCGCCCACGAGCTCGCGAACGGTGGTCGACCGGTTGGAGACCACGGCGAACCCCGGCCCGTGACCCCAGAACAGCGGTTGGAGGCCCGAGAAGTCGCCGAAGGCCCGCAGGCCCAGCGTCGGGGAGATGCCCACGAACCCGTAGGTCCCCGTCAGCGCGGCGTTCACCCCCGGGGGTCCGGCCTGCACGAACGAGTCGAGCAGGTGGCCGGCCAGGTCCTCGCGGTGGTGGCCGGTGCCCGAGGCCGAGCCGTCCAGCACGGCGAGGGCATCCCCGCAGGCGACGACTCGGGGCTCACAGAGCGGATCGACAGCCGCGATGCCGGCCGCCACCCATCCCCCGCTCGGCCCCACCTGCTCGAACCGGTCACCGGCGAAGTACCTGGTGGCGTCGAGCGCATCTGCCAGCGCGTGGCGCACCTGTTGCACCGCCGGCACCACGCCCATCACCACCGCGAAGTGGATCACCTCGCCTCCCGTTCCGTCCCGCCCGCGCGGGTATGCCCCGGACCTGTCCCGCCGCCGATGGTAGCCAGCCACGGTGACGGGCCGGAGGCCTGACCCGCTCGGCGCCGTCCTGACTCTGAGAACGCAGGCGAGGCCTCCGGTCAGGGCCTTGGCGCGCACGAGGCTCACCGCATCTCCGCTGGTCAGCCGCAGACTCGGAGGGCTCGAAGGGCTCCCTCCGGCCGTACCCGCGGCGTCGAGGACCACGTGCTCGAACCCACTGTCTCGGGCGGCGAACCCGGAACATCGGGAGAAACGGATGGTGGAGGTGAGCGGACTCGAACCGCCGGCCTCTACGTTGCGAACGTAGCGCTCTAGCCAACTGAGCTACACCCCCAGGTGCGGCAGAGGCTATCGTCCGGGGTTGCAACTCAAGGTTGGCGCGGTCGGGACCGTAGATCAAAGGGATCCCAATGACCGCTCCACCCCCGCCCCGTCCCCTGACGCCTCGCGTCGTCGTGGCCAGCGCTCTGCTGGCTGTGGCCCTGCTGATCACGTCGGCCCTCCCGACGCCGGCGGCGGCCACGCCGGTCGAATCAACCGCGGCCCGCCTGACACCCCGCGTGATGTCCCACGGCCAGAGGGTCGTCGCCGACCAGGTCAACCGGGCCCGCACGGCCCGCGACCGGCGCTCCATCGGCACCAACGGCCTGATGAACTCGAAGGCGCAGAACTGGGCCGAGCACCTTCGGGCCTGTCAGTGCCTCCAGCACCGGGCCGCCCCGTTCGGGACGCCTCCAGGCTGGTGCGCAGCCGCGGAGAACGTGGGTCGCAGCGGCAACGGCAACACGCTCGGGGAGCTCCATGACGCCTTCATGCGCTCGTCGGGCCACCGGGCCAACATCCTCAACACCCGATGGACCGATCTCGGCGTCGGCGTGGCCAAGGACCGCCACGGCGAGTACTTCGTCGTGCACGCGTTCGCTGACTTCAGCTGCTGATCGCCTGACGGCCTGGCCGTAGGACCCGGCGTTCGCCGGTCAGGCCAGCTCGGTGAGGCCTTGAGTGACCCACGCCTTGAGCTCGTCAGAGGCGGCGAAGGGGGCGTCGTCGGCTTCGGCACGGGCCAGGACCTCCTCGGCGGAGGCGCCCGCCTTCAAGCCGGCGTAGAGGTAGGCGGCGGCCGACGAACGGGGACCGGCGCGGCAGGTGATCAGCGTGGGGCGGGGGAGTTGGTCGAGGGCGGCCATGTGCCGTCGGGCCAGCGCCATGTCCATGACCCGGGGCGGGTCCGACACGATGTTCATCGACTCGGGGACCGACGCCTGGACCTCGGCGTAGGACAGCCCCCCGTCCATCGCCGCGAACTCGTCACCGCAGAGGAAGATCCACGACGCCGCTCCGGAGTCCCGGGCGAAGGCCTGGGGATCGGTGACCGCGCCGCGGTTGAACGTGATGTCGACGGGGCCGGCGAAGCCCGTCATCTCAGGGCCGAAGCCAGGGCCGGTCGAACCACCGCTGGATGCGGCTGGTGCCGAACTCGACCTTGTCGGCCACATAGTCCGCCGAGGGCCCGTCCAACGTGCCGGACGGGGGCTGGCCGCTCACGAAGGTGACGTCGACCTTGGCCACCTGGTCATTGCCGAATTCGAGGTAACACATCCCGTGGCCGTCGTACTGGGCCGACGGTGTCGCCCCTCGCACCTGCGCCGCGATCGCGTCGGCGACGACCAGGGCCTGGCCCTCGGCGAAGACGCCGGCCTTGGGGGTACCCACGCTGGTGACGTCACCGACCGCGTAGACGCCGGGGAACGACGTCTCGAGGGTCAGCGGGTCGATGGGGATCCAGCCGTCCACCGTCATCCCCGAGGCCTCCACCACGGCAGGGGCCCGATGGACGGGAATGCCGAGGAAGAGGTCGTACGGCATCTCTGTGCCGTCGCTGAGCTGGGCCATCCGGCGGGCGGCGTCGAGGCCCCGCACCAGTCGTTCGGGCACCCAGTCGATGCCGCGCTCGGCGAAAGCGGTCAGCAGGGCGGCCGACGCCGCGGGCGACGGTGGGACGGGGGCGCCGAGGGGCATGACGAGGGCGATCTCGGACTGCTCCCGCTGCCCGCGCTCCACCAAGTGGTCGTGCATCAGCAGGGCGGTCTCGCTGGGGGCCGGAGGGCACTTGAACGGCGTGGAGGTGACGCCCACGATCACCCGTCCCCCCCCGAAGGCGGCCAGGACCTCGCGGAGACCGAAGGCGCCGGCCAGCGTGTAGAACTCGTGGCCACCCTCGATCAGCCCCGGCGTGGCGTCCGGGTGCAGGTCGGCGCCGAGGGCCACCACCAGGATGTCGGCGTCGAAGGGCCCGGCATCGGTCTCGACCCGCTTGGCGCCCGGGTCGATCGAGGTCACCGTCGACTGGACGAAGGTCACGCCGGGCTTGACGAGATCGGCGTAGGAGTGATGCACCGACTCGGCGGGGACCTTGCCGAACATGACGTCCAACTTGGAGAACCCGAACACGAACCCATCGCTCTGGTCGATGAGCACGACGTCGACCTCGTCGCCGAACTCCTCGGACAACCGGGTCGTCAACTCGAGGCCGCCGAAGCCGGCCCCGAGGATCACGATGCGCACGGACGAAAGCTAGCCCGACCCCTCCGGCGCCCGCCCCGGCGCGTCTCAGAGCGCAGGGGCCAGGAGGGCCTCGGCGTCGTCGGCGTTGAGGCGTCCGGCCTCGGCGAGCACGTCGGCGGGGACCCAGTCCGGAAAAGGCCGTTCCTCGACCCGATGCCGACCGGACTCGGTGTGCTCCTCGTGGAGCGCGGCCAGGCGCTCGGGTGGGAAGCGGTCGGCCAGGCACACGACAGCCGGCCACAGCCGCCGGTGCACGAGGGTGACCTTGCCCTTCACCAGGCGGAGGCGGATCACGTCAGGCGACTCGTCCAGGTCGTTCAGGGTGGCGAAGATCTGGTGGCCGGCGGGATGGCCCCACCAGCTGCCCTTGATCGACTCGCCCGCCACCAGGTCGGCGACGTTGGGGACCGGTCCTTTGGCCGACTGCAGGAGCATTCCGTGTTCGACCAGGGCCGCCAGGACGTCGACGGTCACAGCCCGAGGCCGCGGGCCAAGGCGTCGACGTGGTGGGCGAAGAAGGCGTCGTGGTCCGTCACCACGTTGTGGGTGTGGCCGAAGAGCTCCAGGGAGACCAGACCGAACAGGGTGGCCCAGGCCCCGAGGAGGGCCACGCCCTGCGCCGGCGGGAGCGTCAAGCCGAGACCGTCGGCGATCCGCTCGCCGTCGGTGGCCAGCGCGCCCGACAGCGCCGGACGGTCCGCCGGGGCCGGGGCGTCCCGCAACGGCGCCGCCAGGGCGGCGTACACCCGGGTGGCGGGGTCGATCGTGTCCGGGGGCGCGGCGTAGCCGGGCACCGGCGACCCGTACAGAAGGGCGTACTCGTGCGGATTGGCCCTGGCCCAGGCCCGCAGGGCGCCGCAGGTCGCCCGCCAGCGCTCCCGAGGGGTCCCCTCGTCGGCGCCGGCCCGCTCGAGGGCGGAGCCCAACCGGTCGTAGCCGGCGATGATCAGCAGGGTGAGCAGCGCGTCGCGGCTCTCGACGTAGCGGTAGATGCCCGAGGACACCATGTCCAGCTCGCGGGCCACCGAGCGGAGGGACAGGGCAGCGGCCCCGTCGCGAGCCAGCTGACGGCGACCTTCGGCGGTGATCTCGGCGAGCACGGCCTGGCGGGCTCGTTCACGTTGTCCGGCCATGGGGACAGCATGCCACAGAAGCGTGAGCAGTGCTCTTGACAGTGAGCGTTGCTCACCATATAGTGAGCACTGCTCACACAACGGAGCATCGCCCTCAAGGAGACCCACGATGACCACGAACCCCGGCACCACCACCCACCGCTACGTCGAGCCCGGCAAGGGCGATCACCGCATGAACCGGGTGGTCGGCTGGCTCGTCCGCCACGGGATCAGCGTGGCCGGCGCCCGTGTCCTGGCGGTCCGGGGTCGGACCTCGGGTGAGGAGCGGACCACGGTGGTCAACCTCCTCGACCTCGACGGCGAGCGCTACCTGGTCGCCCCCCGGGGCCGGACCCAGTGGGTCCGGAACCTGCGGGCCGCCGGCACCGGCGACCTGCGGGTCGGGCGGCGGACGCAGGCCTTCCGGGCCGACGAGCTGGCCGACGCCGACAAGGGCCCGGTCCTGCGGGCTTACCTCGACCGTTGGGGCTGGGAGGTCGGTCGCTTCTTCGAGGACCTGGCCAAGGACAGCGACGACGAGGCCGTCGCCGCCGTCGCCCCCGACTTCCCGGTCTTCCGGGTGGTGGCCGCGTCCTGATCAGGCGTCGGCGGGTGCGTCGAGCTCGAGGAAGATGCACTCGCCGGGGCAGTCCTCGGCCGCTTCGATCACGGGGCGGTCGAGGGCCGGAGGGACCCTGACCATGCTCTCGGCCCCGCCGGGGTCGTTCTGGGGTCGGCCGTCCGCCGTGACGTAGGAGATCCCGTCCTCGAGGAGCACGAACACCTCGGGGCAGTGGTCGACGCACAACCCGTCACCGGTGCAGAGATCCTGATCGATCCACACCCGCATGAGCTCCTCCTCGATGACGATGCTACGGAGTGACCCACGGGCCGTCGAGCGTCGAAGCCGCCCTTTCGCCGGATCTGCGCCGCTGCAGGCCACTCACGGGTGGTGGGCTACCTTCCTCGCCCAATGCGATCACGGCGGCACTCCTGGTTGACGGGGATCATCCTGGTGGGGTTCGGCCTCACCATCCTCCCGGCCTGTTCGGATGACGGTGGCTCGGGCGACGACTCGTCGACAGAGTCGGCCGAGCCGACGGGCGACCTGAGCGCGGAGGACCAGGAGAAGGTCGACGCCGCGGAGGCCTGGATCGACGACGAGGCCGACCTCGACGACGACCTGCGGGCCGAGCTGGTGTTCACCGACCTGTCGAGCACGCCGGCGGTCACCAACGTCATCTTCGGCCAGGTCATCGACGACCACCCGGTCCAGGGCGCCGAGTTGGTCGTCCACGTGCTGGACGACGACTCCGTGCAGGGGGCGACGAACGCCCTGACCGACGCCGAGCCCGTCGCCGTCGACGACCCGATCGATGAGGACGAGGCCGAGGAGAACGCGGGCAAGGCGGTCGAAGGCACGCCGGACGAGGTCGGGCCGTCCGAGCTCACCTGGGTGGGCAACGGGCCGGACCTGATGCTGGCCTGGGCGGTCCCGGTGACCGCCACCGATCCGTCGGGGTCCTACCTGGTCGACGTCGACGCCGCCAGCGGTGCGGTCATCGACGTGACCGGCGCCATGGCCGACCGGGCGTCGGTGTCCCTGCACGCTCCGTGGAGCGCCAAGCGGGCTGCCGCCACGGTCCTGCCCGCCTCCGCCCGGGTCCAGGCCGATGGCGACGCTTGTGACCCCGGGCCCGCCCCGTCGGCCTGCCTGTTCATCCCCGACCCCATCTACGCCAATGGCGGCGACCCTCCCGACCTGGCCGACGCCAACGCCACGCTCGAGGGTCGGCCGATCGAGGGCCTCGACGACGCGTCGGGCCACCTGATCGGTGAGTTCGTCGACACCGAGGGGGCCGAGACCACCGGGGAGCCCGTGGTCGAGACCGACGGCACCTGGGCCGCGGGCCGGGCCCGACCCGGCCTCGAGCAAGCCATGGCCTACTACTGGATCGACCGGGCCCATCGGGACATGGGGCGCCTCGGCTTCGGCGACGTCTGGGGCCGTCCCATCCCGGTCGAAGCGGTTGACGCCGACACCGTGGACAACGCCTTCTGGGACGGGGCTGCGGTGCACCTCGGCGTCGGCTCCGACGGCATCAACGAGGGGGAGGACGCCAGCGGCATCGTCCACGAGTACGGCCACGCCGTGCTCGGCGAGCAGGCGCCCGCCCTGTTCGACTCGGCCGAGGGCAGCGCTTACCACGAGGGCTTCGGCGACCTGCTGGCCTACCTCGTGACCCTCCCGGACCGCACCGGGGATCAGGGCTGTCTCTTCCCCTGGACCGAGGAGCTCACCTGCCTGCGCCGGCTCGACACCGATCTGGTCTACCCGGATGACGTCGTCAACGAGGTCCACGCCGACGGGATGATCTACACGGGCGCCGTCACGGACATCCTCGAGGGCCTCCTCGCCAACGACGGCATCGACGTCGACGACTGCCCCGGTTCCGACGTCTGCGCCGAGCAGACCGACCGGGTCCTGACCACGCTGCTGACCTCGCACGGCTACCTGACGGGCACGAGCACGCTCGCCGACATCGCCGCCGCGTTCGTGTCGGCCAACGAGGCGGCCTTCGGGGGCGAGGACGAGGCGCTCATCACCGAGGCCTTCGCCGACCACGGGCTCGCCGGTGGGGGTGGCGACACGATGGACCCCGACGGTGGCCTGCCCGAGCCGGAGGAGGGCGTCCCTGCCGTGGCCTTCGAGATCTCGCACTCCTACCGCGGCGATCTCGACGTGGTGGTCGGCGTGGCCGACGCCGACGGCAACGACCTGTGTGAGCCCGTCAGCCTGCACGGGCCGGACCCGATCGACGGGGAGGACAACCTCACCGGCCTGGTCGACCTCTCGGACACCGACTGTGCCGAGCTCATGCCGCCGTCCGAGGACCAGCAGTGGTACCTCCGGGCGGTGGACACCCTGGCCGAGGACACCGGCCGGATCGACTCCTTCACCGTCTACGACGGCGAGGACCCCTACGAGGCGCCGGGCCTGCCCCGGCCCATCACCGACAACGACCCGGCGGGCACGACGGTCCTCGTCGACGCCAGCGGCGCGGCCCCCGACACCCCGGACCTGCCCGAGGACCCGGAGGGTGACGGGCCGAACTTCGACATCGAGATCACCCACAGCTACGAGGGCGACCTCTCGATCCGGGCGGGCACCGCCGACAACGAAGGCGGCAACGTCCTCTGCTCCGTCGACGTCGTCGCCCCCGACCCGGGCGACGCCGGTGACGGTGGCCTGTCGGGCAGCATCGACATGTCCGACTGTGCCGAGCAGTACCCACCCTCGGACGAGACCCGGTGGTTCGTCGAGGTGATCGACACCGCGGCGGTCGACGAAGGGACCGTCGACTCCCTGACCCTCAACGGGCCGGACGGCGAGTCCATCGAGTTCGACGACCTGCCGGCCACCATCCCCGACGACGACCCGCAGGGGCTGGTCCTGCTGACCGACGGGGACCGGGCCGAGCCGACGTCGTCACCCGGTGGCGGGGCGCCGGAGCTCTCGGTGAGCATCGACCACCCGTACGCCGGCGACCTGTCGGTGGAGGTGGGGGCGGTCGACGCCGACGAGAACGTCGTCTGCCAGGAGCAGGTGGCCACGCCCGACTCGGCCAACGGCGAGGCCGGCCTCCGGATCGACCAGCCCCTGGAGAGCTGTGCCGCCTACTTCCCGCCCGGCGCCGACGTCCGCCTCTACCTGTACGTCGCCGACACGCTGGCCCAGGACACCGGTCAGCTGGTCGAAGCCACGATCACCGGCCCGGACGGGGAGATCTACGCGGTCGAGGACACCGGCATGACGATCCCCGACGCCGACCCTGACGGGGTGGTCACCTTCTTCGCGCCCGCCTGAGGTCAGCCGGCGTCGTAGTGCCGGCGGAAGGTCTGGCCGACGGCCATGCTCTGGCCCATCCGGTCGATCCAACCCTTGGCCGCGGCGTTCCGGGTGGCGGGGGCGTGGCCCTCGGCGGCGGCCACGGCGGCCATGCCGGCTTCGTCGGTCACGTCGTGACGGGGAGAGGGCCAGAATGGGCCCGTGGGGGACGACGGGCAGGGCGCAGCAGGCGGGCCACTGGCAGGGATCAAGGTCATGGACCTGGCCATCGCCGCCACCGGGCCCTACGCGGCCACGATGCTGGCCGACCAGGGCGCCGAGGTGATCAAGGTCGAGCGCCTCGGCATCGGGGACATCGCCCGCTACGTCGGCGTCCAGATCGACGGCATCAGCGCCCTGTTCCAGCTCTGCAACCGAGGCAAGCGCTCCATCGCCGTCGACCTCTCGGTGGCGGCGGGTCGGGACGTGGTGCGGGCCCTGGCCGCCGACTGCGACGTGGTGATCCAGAACTGGCGGCCCGGGGTGGCCGACCGGCTCGGTGTGGGGTACGAGGACCTGCGCCGGGACGACCTGGTCTACGTGTCGATCTCGGGGTTCGGCGACGTCGGGCCGAAGGCAGACCGCGGGGCCTACGACACCGTGATCCAGGCCCAGGCGGGCATCGGTCATGCCCAGGCCGATCCCGACACCGGGGAGCCCGCCTTCGTGCGCCAGGTCATCGCCGACAAGGTCACCGCCCTGACCGCGGCCCAGGCCGTCACCGCCGCCCTGCTGGCCCGCGAGCGGGGACACG
>DATDAH010000205.1:0-10386 GCA_036525535.1 Acidimicrobiales bacterium | reverse complement strand
CAACTACGTGGGCGAGGAGTCGTCGAACGGTCAGGCCACCGAGCGCGACGCCGTGGAACCGCAGGAACCGGTCGAGCCGCGAGAGCCGGTCGAGCCGGTCGAGCCGTCTTGAAGGCCACACCGTGAGCGCGGTGATCGCGGTGCGAGCGCCGCCAGCAGGCGCATGTCCCCTGGTCAGCGGGCGATTCGCCACTGAGCGTGCGCTGCGCTCGCAACGTAGGGGCCGGCGGTTCGAGTCCGCTCACCGCCACCCATAAGTCCCGCTCACACGTGTGAAGCAGCTTCCTCCTCCCGGGCTCCGGATTCCCGGCCGTGACAGGATTCCCGCACGTTTGACGCTTCGACGGGAATGAGGAAGGCACCACAGATCGCCTCGGTCAATCGGACGACAGGGCGTCGACGAGCGGGCGGGCCAGGCCGTCGATGTGTTCGTCCAGGCGGTTGGTCAGCACGACGACGACGGCGCCGTTCTCGGGCACGCACCCCGCCCAAGCCGCAAATCCAACGTCCACGCCGGTATGCCCGACGGCCTGTGCGTACGTTGCGGCGACGTTGTACAGCCCGAGTCCGTAACCCCCGTTCAGGGGCAGACTGCTCGGGTGAGTCGGTCCGCTCCAAAGGGTCGTCATCTCGGTCAGCGAGGCTGGGGAAACGATCTCGCCTGCGCAGAACGCCCGCCACCAACGCGCCAGAGAAGGCGAGTCCGACGCGATGGCAGCCGCTGGACCGCCGGCGGTCACACTCGCGACGGATGGGATGTAGCCGCCCCCCAGCTCGAGTGCGGCGGACGACTCGCCGTCGGGCATGGCCATGGGTTCGGTGGGCCTCTCATCCGGTTGATAGACGAGCCGCTCCGTGCCGTCGACGGCGAGGACGCCGTCGCGCAGAACCTGTGCGATGGGGCGCCCTCGAACCTGTTCGACAATGAGGCCGAGCAGCACATAGTTCGTGTCCGCGTACCGGAACGTTTCACCCACCGGCGAACGTTCGTCGCCCGCGAGATCGAGAACATCGGCTGTCGTCCAACGACGTTGCCGATCGGTTGACAGGCTGTCCCAGAGCACCGGGAGGAAGTCGGGGATACCACTGCGCTGGCCGAGGAGCTGGCGGATCGTCGCCTGGTTCGTGTCGAAGTCGAGGTCGGCCGGGAGGTGGTCGGCGGCGAGGTCGTCGAGGGACAGCTCACCGGCCTCGACCATCCGCATCACCTGAGCCGCGACCACCGACTTGGTGATGCTGGCGATGAAGAACTGATCGTCGACCTGAACCGCTCGAACGCCGTCTGCCGTGCCCGCCGCTCCACTCCATGTGCCGTCGGGAGACGTCACCGTGGCGGCCATCCCAGCGTCGCCGGCCATGTCGTTCAGGATCGTCTGGAACTCCGCCGCCACTTCGGCGGAGACCGACTGCTCGCTGATCTCCGCGAATGCCCCGATGGGGAAGGCCTCCGTTGCCGCCGCGACCGGCGCGTCGGTCGCGACCGGCGGCGTTGGGGCGGCGCTTGGCTCGGCCCCGGTGGAACACGCTCCCGATACGAGGAGGACCGGGACGAGCCACTTCAGAGATCGTGGGTGAGGTCGCATGTTCAGGGCCTTCCCGGGTGGAACTCGGCGGTCGATCGATCACCGATCCGGCTCATGAGGTACGAGGACACCTCGCGGGCGGAGCGCTCATGCAGGGCGACGAAGTCGTGCCTCGCGCCGACGGCCCCGTCTACCTGCGCCTCGCCCATCACCGCAATCGTCGTTTGGAGCGTCCGGTTTCCGCCGGTGCGCAGCCAACTTCTTCTGCCAGCCCTGAACCCGGGAAGCTCCGCCCCGCTGCTGCTCAGCAGCGGCAAGCAACGTGTTCGCCGACGGAGCACCGCGCAAGAGCTGTCGTCCGCGCTCGCCGCAGACACGCCGAACCGGGCAGAACGCCTCCCGTATGACGTCTACGCCGCTGCGCTGGTCGGCGGCTTGACCACCGGGGTCGCCACGTTGTGGACCGGACGGCCCTGGCGGTTCGCGGCGATCTCAGCGCACAGCCGTCGGCACGGGGAGGGGCAGGAAGCGGCGCAGCTTCCCGGTGGCGGCGTTCCGATCGAGGTCGTCGACGACCCGGACGTCGACCTCGGGGTGCCGGAGACCGGCGGTGGCCAGTGCACTGGTGAGCCGGGTCCGGAGATCGGCGACATCGAGGACCCCGTCGGCCAGGGTGTCGACCTCGATGCCGCTACGCGTCTGGCGGACCTGGTAGTCGAGGACCGCCGCGGTGGCCACCAGCACGGCCCGGACCGCATGGGGGTGGAGGTCGACGTCGTCGTAGCGGAGCGGGTCCTCCGTGCGGCCCTCCACCAACGCCCGGAGGTGGCCGTGCTCGGCGGCATCGGGCTGACGGACGAAGGAGTCGGTGAGCTCGTAGCGGATGAGCGGCTGGGCCCGGTTGTAGAGGTTGGTGACGAGGACCTTGGCCGACGGGGTCCCCGACGCCACCGGCTGGTCGTCCTCGTCGACGAGCTCGACGATGCAGAGGTCGCTGTTGAAGGTCAGGGGCTCCTCGCCCGGCCCGCTGGTCCCGACCAGCCCTTCGGTCGAGCCGAAGGTGTTCCCGACGGGGACGCCGAAGGCCTCGGCGACGGTCTCTCGAACTTCGGGCAGCAGGGTCTCGCTGGTCGAGGTGACGGCGACGGGCGTGATGTCGAGGCGGCCCTCACGTCGTTCTCGGGCCAGGCGATGGAGCATCGAGGCGTAGCCGTAGAGGGCGGCCGGCCGGGTGGCGTTGAGCCGCTCGACGATCTCGGCCAGCGGCAGCGTGGCGGGCGCGGGGTGGAACCGGAACGGGGCGTCGTCGGCGGCGCTGAACGGCACCACCAGCCCGGTGGCGTGTACAGGCGAGGCGGCGGCGACCATACCGATCGGGAGGCCGCCCGGCGGCGGCCCGCCGAACGCCTCCAGCCGGGCGAGCAGGCCCCGGGAGAGCGACAGGATGAAGCCGACCAACGCCGCCCGGTCCAAGACGAAGACCCCCCGCTGTCCGGAGCTGCCGCCCGACGCCATCGCCACGTACTGCCCGTCGATGGCGGCCGGCACCTCGCCGGCGGCCGCCAGCGCCTCCTCGACCAGCTCGAGGTTCAGCGAGCGGTTGGTCACGACGTCGTCGAACGCGCTCATCATGTCGTGCTTGGTCATCACCGGGAGGGCGGACAGGTCCCGGGGGTCGATGCGGTCCACGTCGAGCCCGGCGAGGCGCTCCCGGTGGAACGGGGAGTGCTTCACGGCGTGGGCCAGCAGGCCGGTGAGCCCCTCCCGCTGGGCGGCCTCGACCTGCGCCCCGTCCCAGCGCAGCCGGGCGATGTGATCCGGGCTCTGGTGCTGGACCTCGCCGCGGACGGCCGAGGAGAATCTCGTCCAGCCGGTGAGCCGGACGGTCATGACGCCAACCCGAACGCGTTGGTCATCATGGACAGGAGCTCGTCGTCAACCAGCACGTCGGCGTCGGCCGTCCGCTCGAGGGTCACGCCGACGCCGATGGCGAGAACGAACCTCGCCATCGTCGCCACCGGGACCGCCGGCAGGATGCCCGCCCGCTCATGCAGCCCCGCCAGGGTCGACGCCAGGCGCTCGACGGTCCGGTCGTGCAGCGCCGCGTAGCGGGCGTTGAGGTCGGGGTCCCGGGCCGCCACCAGGCGGAACTCGAGCAGCAGGAGCAACCAGTCCTCCTCCGCAGCGCTGTCCCGACGGGCCGTCAGGACCAGCGCCTGCACGCCATCCCGTCCCGCCAGCGGGGCGGTGACCTCGTCATTGCGCTCCGCCCGCTCGTCGATCCTGCGCTCGAGCAGCGCCAGGAACAGGTCCGCCTTGCTCCCGAACTGGGAGTACACGACACCCGTCGAGAAACCGGCGTCCTCGGCGATCGCCTCCACCGTGGCTTTGCCGTACCCCCGGGCCAGGAACACTCGCCGTGCCCCAGCGAGTACCTCTTCCCGGTTCCGCTCCACCTGTTCAGCGCGTCGCAACCTCGTCGTCGGCATGACCCAGATTGGATAATATTATTATCCAGATGTCAAGGCTATGTGAACGCCGACTCGCGTATCGAGAACTCCCGGTCATCCGCCGTCCGCATCGCCGGCGGAGACAGGTCGGCTAGCGCCGCATGGCCAGCCAATCGAGGATGTCGGCCATGACCTCGTCGCGGTTGGTCTCGTTGAGGAGCTCGTGGCGGGCGCCCTGGTAGAGGTGCAGGTCGACGGGGGTCCCCGCGGCTCGGAGGGCTTCAGCGAGGGTGGTGGCGTGGGCGCCCATGGCCGCGGCCGGGTCCTGGTCGCCGGCGATGACGAGGACGGGGCTGCGGATCGTGTGGAGGAGCTCACCCGCCGGAGCGAGCACGTCGAACAGGTCGATGAGGTAGCCGTAGGTGAGCGGGTTGCCGTCACCGCACAGCGGATCGGCCACGTAGCGGTCGACCTCGTCCTCGTCACGGCTGAGCCAGTCGAAGGCCGTGCGGGCAGGCTCGAACGGCGCGTTCGCCTCGACGAGGGCGTCGGCCGGCTGGTCTCGCAGCCCGGCCGCCTCGGCGGCCCGGAGCAGGTCGCTGACCCCGGCCACGTCACCGACATCGGCCGGGATGCCGCACAGGACGCTGCCCGCCAGGCCATCGCCGTGCTGGACGAGATAGGCGAGGCCGATGAGCGAGCCCATCGAGTGCCCGAACAGGAACACGGAGGTGTCCGGGAACGCCGCCTCGGCCTCGCCCCGGAGCTGGTGAAGGTCGTCGACGACGGCCTGGCCGCCGCCAACCCCCATCACCCCGGCCCCCGTGGCGGCACCGGTGCGACCGTGCCCGCGGTGGTCGAGGGCGGCGACGGCGAAACCAGCGTCGTTCAGCGCTCGGGCGAAGCGGTCGTAGCGCCCGGAGTGTTCGGAAGCGCCATGGGACACGAGGACCACGCCGACCGGCGCGTCGACGGGCCACGAGCGGGTGAACACCTCGACGCCGTGCCCGTCGACGAAGATCCGCTCGTCCATCGCGGAAGCGTAGGTGTCCCTCGGTCAGCCCTCGGTGGCCTCGGTGGCCCGCGACGAGGTTCGGGTGCCACACCTCGGTGGCTGGCGGGACGACGACGTCGACGCGCCCTCGCCGTCAGGCGGACGACGGTGGAGCCGTGCCGATCCCGCGCTCGAGCACCTCGAGGCCTTCGTTGATCAACGCCACGATGTCCCCTCCTTGGAGGAACCACCGGGTCTGTGCGGCCTGGATGACGCCGCCGACAGCCGCCGCGAGCACGATGGGCTCGAAGCTGTCGGGTTCGGTCTTGAGGCGCTCGGCGAGGAACGCGGCCATCAACGGCTGCGTCTTCAGCTGAATGCCGCCGAGCACGCTCTGCACCAGGTGTGGTGTGGCCGAGATGACGGTGATCCACCGCCGGAGCAGGTCCGGGTCATCGGCCGAGACCACCGCCTCGAGCGCGATCCGCATCGAGCGCAGCGGCGCCTCGTCGTCCGGGCGCGCCGCGAGCGCAACGCGGAGGGCCTCGCAGCGTCGGTCGAGCTGGACCTGGAGGACGGCCTCCTTCGCGGTGAAGTAGCGGTAGAAGGTGCGTACCGAGACGCGCGCTTTGGACGCGATCTCCTCCACGGTCACGGCGTCGAAACCTCGCGCCGCGAAGAGCTCGAGGGCGACCGCCTCCAGCTCGGTGGTCATCAAGAGTGAGTGCCGAGCTCGCAGTTGCACCGCCAACGAATCGGTCATCCCGTCTCCCATCCTGCCGCGGACCCCTGATTCTGGTCGGCGCGCCTCAGTCCTCGAGGCGGTTGACCTGTCCAGGATGGTCGCTTCCGGTTTATCATGTCAATGATGGCAGGACATGCCATAATCAGTGGCTCGACAGTCGAGACGGCGGTCACTGCCCCTTGCGCTTCAGCGCTCGTTGCACCGTGAGCGCGACGGGCGAGAGTGGCTGGTCACCGTCCTCGAGTCGTAGGGCGTCATCGAGGGCGACAGGCGGTTGTGCGATCAGTCGGGGCTGTGAGCCGAGGTGGGGCCAGCCGGCGGCGTGCACGAGGAAGGGGTGGCACAGATAGACGTCGCCGGCGAGACCCGTCGCCAGGGCAATGGTCCCTCAGGATCCGGTAGCGCTGCGGACAGGCCCATCACACCGTCGTCACCGAAGGGCCGGAGAAGCGGGGGGATCGCGTGATGGGAGCCCTCCAGGATGCGCGTTGGTGCGTCCTCGACCGCGATGTCCGACAGGAGGCAAAGCAGCAGCAGGCCCCTGCTTTTGGAGCGGTAGTTGACGTACCAGTCGGAAAGGGTGTCGGTAGTCGGACCGGGGAAGCCGGCGTCGATGTGCCATCCGGTGTCGCCGGGATCGCCGGCGCTCGGGAAGCGAATGACGAGCAGGCCAAGGTTCGGTCGGCGTTGCCACCGTTCGCCATCGAGGAGCTGGTCGACGGCTTCCAGGAGACGTGGCGCGTTCGCCGCCTGGTGGAACGGCTCGCCGTCGACCACCCCACGGACGACCGGCTCTGGCCACGGAGCCGAAGCGGGTATCTCGAGCTGCTCCATGGCGAGGTCGCGGCACTGCTGTGCAACCACGCTCGGGATCGCCTGCTCGACGCGCAGGTAACCCTTCTCGACGAACCGCTCGATCTCCGAGCCACTGAACACCAGCCCATCCTTGTGCATCCGGATCGGGGGCTACCCCGGCGCCTTTCGGCGGTGAGTCGCGGTGCGGGGGTAGTGGTCGCCGAAGACGAAGAGGACGACGACGACCCAGGCCATGACGGCGACGCGGGCGTAGGCGACAGGCTCGAGGCGCTCGTTCCAGATGGGGTCGTAGCCGTCACCGGTCACGACGGCGATGCCGGCGAGGAGCACGACGGGCAGAGCCCACACGAGGGGGACGAGGATCTCCAAGACCCACATCTGCTTGCGCAGGGTGACATCGGCAGTCGGCGGTCCGACTTCGGTGCGCAGGATGCGCAAGAGCCAGACGAGAGCACCCGCGCCTGTGACCGCCATGCCCAGGAGAGCCAAGGCTCGGACGCTGCCGACATCGTCGAAGCGGATCTGCTCGTAGCAGAACCCGTCAGGCGGGCAGACGGTCACCGCACGGCCGGTCGCCGAGTCCACCAGGACCGTCCGGAACGTGAGGTAGGCGCCCGCCGCGCTGAGCGGCGCCGCCAGTAGTGCGAGAGCGCTCGGCCCCCTGGCGGCCAGCATCCACGCGCCCAGCGCGACCAAGAGCCAGCCGAGGGGATCGGCCAGGACGTCGATGGCGTTCAACCGGAACTCCACGCCGACCAGCACCACGCCCAACCCCGTGACCGTCAGTGCGCCCATCGCCCACCTCTACTCCCGACGCGCACCGTCGGGCGGCTGCCTCCGTCCAGATCGAGGTAGGACTTGACGGTTCCCCGAGGACAGACGAGTGTTCCGTCCGACGACGGGGGAGGGGTTCCGATGGGCGCGATCCGACGGTCCTATCAGTTGCTTGGTGCCGCCCTACTGGTCAGCCTGCTGCTGGTTCTGGTGCCCAGCCCGACGAGCGCTCAGGGCGCTGGCCGCGGCGACGGGGTGGCCGGGGAGTCGGCCCGGGAAAACAGCGGTTTCGGCTGGGGCATCGAGCTCCGTTCGACGGGGATCGGGCCGTGCCGACCCTCGACGCCGGCCCCCTGCTCCGGCTTCGTCTACAACACGTCGTGCCCGGCCGCGGGCCAGGCCCGCCTCACCCGCATCCGCACCTACATGGGGGCGTTCGGGACGTCCTACGTCGGCTTCCGGTTGCGGGCCAAGCTGATCGAGCGGGGACGACCCGCCAGCACCGTTCCATGGTCGACACCCGATGTCGAACACTTCGCCGGACGGAGGGGGGTCACCGAACGGCTGATGGACACCCGCAACATCTCCGGGGCGGTGGACGTGGCCACCCAGTGGGACATCCAGGTGGAGTACCGCTTCGACCGCAGCGGCGGCCTCGCTGATGTCGTGCGGGTCCGGCGTGGGGGCCCGGTGAACCTGCACTGTCCATGAGCTGACGCCTCATGGGGGTGGCCACGAGCGACTCAGGGGTCGGACGGCTGGGGTGCCCCACAGCGGTCGCTCCACGCGGGTCAGCTGGCGCCGCTGCTGGTGTCAGCGCCACCACTGGGGAAGCTGCCCTGGTCGGACGGAACCTGACCGGCCGGGTTGCCGAACACCGGACCGTCATCGGTCGGGATGTCGGCGGACGGGTCGACGGTGCTGACCTGATTCTCGACGGTGGTGACCGACGGGTCGTCCGTGGCAGTGGCGGCGAACCAGCCGGTCAGGCCGCCGGCGGCGGCGAGGGCGGCGGCGCCGATGGTGACGGACCGCCGGCTGACGCCAGCGACCGGACGGCGACGGGCGCCCCGGGTGGGTGCGACGGCACGGGGAGCCGGGGGCGGGGTGGGGAAGCCGCCTGTGGCGGTGCTGGGGGGAGCCGCGCCGGGCGGCTGGGGGGGGTTGTCGGGGGTGGGGGTGGGCTCCATGAGCGCTCCTTGGCGGGGGTGTGGACACGGGTCGGACGGGTCAGGTGCTGAACGACGCGGTAGAGCGTCCCGGTGGCTACGAGGGCCACGCCCCCGAAGGTGAGGGACAGGACGAGGCGGCCGCCGGCGTCGGTGCCCGCCGTGAGGAAATGGGCGGTGGCCATCAGGTAGGCGGCGAAGGCGGCCAGGTGGATCTTGCGCCAGCTCCGGCGGGTGAGGGTGCGGCGCAGCAGCGACGTCACCTCGACGGCGGCCAGGAGGTAGAGGGCGAGCACCCCCCAGGCCACGGCTCTCGGCTGCCAGCCGCTGGCGAACGGGACTAGGAGGTCGACCACGCCGAAGTCGATGTAGCTGTCGGCCACCAGCGCGCCGAGGTGGCCGAGGACGAACAGGACGCCCAGGCCGCCAAGGACCTTGTGGACATCCAGGAGCCAGGCCCGACCCTGACGAGCGGGTGTCCGGGTGGAGAGCCACAGGCCCCAGAGCATCGACGCGGTCAGGAGGGCGTAGGCCACGATCCCGAGGGAGCGGGCGAGGTACCAGGTCAGGCCGCCGGACACGAGGCGACCTCCTGCAACCGGCGGGTCGAGTGGGTGGTTCCGTCGGCGGTGACGAGGAGGACCTCAGTGGCGCCGAGCGCGCGCGGCTCTCCATCGCCCAGAAAGGCCCAGGTGGCGGTGACTTCGGCCCACCACGCCGTGGCGGCCACGGCGGTGACGGCGACGATCTCGGTGTCAGCCGGCCGGCCGGATGCCGGGTCGATGAGGTGGTGGGCGGGGACACCGTCGATCTCCCAGCTGCGGTCCAGTCGACTGCTGGTGGCGACCCCGCCGGAGGTCAGGGGGATCCGCGTCAGCTCATGGCTGCGGTCCCTCGGGTCGTCGATCGCCACCGACCAGGTGTCACCCTGTGGGGCGAGGCCATCGACCCGTAGGTCCCCGCCGAGGTTCACGCAGGCCCCGCCCACGCCGGCCGCCCGGAGCTCCGTGACGACGAGATCGGCGGCCAACCCCTTGCCGATCCCGCCGGGATCGAGGTGAACCCCGGCAGGGAACCAGACGAGGCCGGTGTCCCGGTCCACCGCCACGTCGTGAAGCCCGGGGGAGGGCGCGACGGCGGGGAGAGGGGCAGGGACCGGTCCACCGGCGAAGGCGCCGTCGTAGCCGGCGGCGACCACGGCGTCGTGCACCGTGGGATCGAAGCGCCCGGCCGTCGCCCGCCACGCCTGCACGCTGCGCTCGACGAGGAGGGTGGTGTCGCGGCTGACGATCAGTGGGAGGCCGTCGGAGGCGTTGATGGTCGATACCTCGCTGTCGGGGAGGAATCGGCTCCACCGGCGCTCCAGCTGGCCGATGCGGCGGCGGGCTTGCTCGAGGTGGTCGAAGGTGCCCCCGACCACGAGGATGTGGGCGGTGGTCCCCATGGCGGCGAACCGGTGGTGGTGGACGGCCTCGGACATGGCGCTCACCCTCGGCCCTGGATCTGCGAACGGGGGCCGGGCGGGCTGGGAGGTTCCTGAGAATCGTCGAAGGCCGCGGCTCGGGCAGACTCGGGCCATGGACACCGAGGACCTGCGCCTGGCCGTCTACCTCCACTTGGCCGACACCGGCCGGGCACCGGTCACCGGAGCGTTGGCGGCGGTGTTCGACGTCGACGAGGACGAGGTGGTCGAGGGCCTGGAGGCCCTGCACGACGCCCGCCACATCGTCCTGCGGGACGGCATGGTCGTCATGGCTCACCCCTTCGCCACCATCCCGCTGGGCTTCTCGGTGATGGGGGCCTACACGCTCTGGTGGGGTGGCTGCGCCTGGGACAGCTTCGCTCTGCCCCACCTGCTGCCCGACGGGGACGAGGTCCTCGTGGCCACCACCTGCCCGGGCTGTGGGGCGGCCCT
>DATDAH010000204.1:0-7228 GCA_036525535.1 Acidimicrobiales bacterium | reverse complement strand
TCGAGGTCGGCTTGGACCGATGCCTTCCCCGACGTCAGCTCGACCCCGCTGACGTCCTGGTAGGCCAGACGGGCCAAGGGATCGCCGGTGGGCTTGCCCATGGCGCTGGCCTTGGTCAGCGTGAAGTGGGCGGCCCCGAGACCGAGCCACGCGAACTGCGGGATCTCGAGGTCGGACTCCCCCGCCCTCCCCGTCGACGCGATGCCGGCACCGACCCCGCCACCCACGGCGCCACCGATCCGGCCGGCCGTTCCTCCCGAGTGGGTGATCGGGCAGGCGGCGTCGATGGGCTCCCCCACGTGGCTCGCCATCCGTTCCGCGTACTTCGCTTTCCCCGCCATCCGTTCAGGGTATGCCGGTGGTGGTCTCGCAGCCAGTAGCGGTGCCGCTGTCGTCGGTGCAGGAGTCGGTGCCGGGGCCGACCTCGTGACCACGGGGATGCTCGACCAAGCGACCGCAAACCTGTTCGCTGTGTTCCGTCGAGTCCGGGAAGAACAAGGCGGACGTGCTGCCCGGCGCGCCCCAATGGTGGCTCGAGGAACCGGGCGACACATGTTGCCCGCCGTGAGCCGTTCATCTACGGTCGGCGACGCGGGAAAGGGCAGCCTCCGTGGGACGGCTGCGAACAGAGATGGGGGGACACTCGATGTCCAAACACAGAGTTCGACGTCTGCTCGTCGGAGCAGGGGTCACGTTGACGATGTTTTCGTACGCCGGGGTCGGCAGCGCGTCGGCCGCGCCGCCGGGGACGAACCCTGCGTCGGCCGAGGCGGCGGCCTGCGCCTCGCTGTACAGCGTGCCGGTGAACGTAGGCCCGGAACCCCTGAGCGCCTGCCAGTGGGACATGCGCGCCATCCACGCCACGTCGGCTGAGTCGTACGCGGTCAATCAGGGGAGGGGCGCCCGCATCGGTGACATCGACACCGGCATCGATCTCACCAACAGCGACATCATGCCGAACGTCGACGTGGCCGCGTCCTGTGTGTTCCTCTATGCCGATACGCCGACCGCCAACCCGGCCGAGCAGGTCACGAGGGGTGACTGCTCGAACAAGGCCGCCCTCCAGGACCTTGCCGGTCACGGCACCCACACCGCGGGCACGATCGCGGCGCCGATCAACGGCGTAGGCGTGTCAGGCGTCGCTCCTCAGGCCACGGTCGTCGTGCTCAAGGCCGGGACCGAACAGGGCTACTTCTTCACCCAGTCGGTGGTGGACGCGCTGCGCTACGCCGGTGACCAGCACCTTGATGCGGTGAACATGAGCTTCTTCGCCGATCCGTGGCTGTTCAACTGCCGCAACGAGACGGAGCAGAGGGCGATCATCCGGGCCATTTCGGCCGCCGCCCGCTACGCGCAGCAGCGCGGGGTGGTCCTGATCGCCGCGGCCGGGAACGAGGGCATCGATCTCAACCACCCGGTATCGGACGAGATCAGCCCGGACTTCCCACCGGACGCGGCGGTGTCCCGGCCGGTCAACAACTCCTGCGTGGTGCTTCCCCAGGAGATCGCTGGTGTGGTCGTCGTGACCGCGACCGGCGCGGAGAACCTGCTGTCGTGGTACTCGAGCTACGGCAACCTCACCGGCGTCACCGCGCCGGGTGGCTCGCGCTTCCAGACCCCGACGTTCGATCCGAACCGTGGGCGGGTGCTGTCGACGTATTCCTCGACCGCCAGCGACCTCGACCTCGAGGCCGAACTCGGGCGCCTCGTCCAGGACGCCAGCGGCAACTACTACGCCTGGTTGAACGGGACGTCGATGGCGGCGCCGCACGCTGCCGGTGTGGTGGCACTCATTCGGGCCGCCCATCCGGGCATGTCGCAAGGTGCGGTCGCGGCGCTGCTGCGCAGCACGGCGACCGGTCAGCCTTGCCCGGCCGCGCTCGATCCTGGCGTCGAGTTCTTCGACGCCCCGGTGCAGTTCTGCAGCGGGGGCTCGGGGAACAACAACTTCTACGGCAAGGGGCTCCTCAACGCCCTGACCGCGGCCAGCCGCTGAGGATCACCTTCGCCGTCTCCTGAGCATTCACGGCTGCCCTCGCCGCACAAACTGCGGCGAGGGCGGCTGCAATCGGTCGAAGGGGGACTTGTTCCGTCGGGCCCTGCCCCCATCACCAACAGCGAGATCGCTCGACGGCAGCGCAAGGTCGTGCGGTTACGGGCGAGTCGGATGTAGCGCCGCAGCGCACAGCCGGCAAGCGGCAGTTCCAGGGATACGCCAACAGCACGCGTGCCCAGGATGATCTGGGCCATCGATGTGGACCGCGCGATGCGCCTCCGCACCGGGGAACTCGGCCTCGACGTGCTGTAGGCACGTACATTGCGCCGGTGGAGGAGGCGCAGGAGACCCGCTACGTCGCGGTCGGCGACGCGGATGTCGCGTACCAGGTCCTCGGCGACGGCCCCGTCGACCTCCTCTACTTCGCGGGCCTCGGCAGCCACGTCGATGTGCTGTGGGAATACGGACCGAGCGCGGCGTTCCTCCGCCGGCTCGCCTCCTTCTCCCGGCTCATCCTCTTCGACCGGCGCGGCGCCGGCGCATCCGACGCCGTCCCCAACGCAACGATCTCGACGTGGGAGGCGTGGGCCGACGACGCGGGCGCAGTGCTCGACGCCGCGGGATCCGAGCGGGCCTGGGTCTTCGCCGAGGTCGACGCCGGCCCCACGGCGATCCTCCTGGCCGCGATGCACCCGGAGCGGGTGGAGCAGCTGGTGCTGGCCAACACGTCGGCCCGCTACCTCGTGGCCGACGACTACCCGATCGGGCTCCGCCCTGAGCTCGTCGACGCGATCGTCGCCGGCATCCAGCAGACGTGGGGCACGGCCGACGCGGTGCGGGTCGTGCACCCCGACGCTGACCCCGAGCTGCTCAACTGGATGGTGAAGCTCCTCCGCGCCTCGGCGACGCCTCGCAGCGCGGCTGCGCAATATCGCTACATCCTCACGTCCATGGACGTCCGCGAGGTGCTGCCGCTCATCCAGATCCCCACGCTCGTGCTGCACACCGAGGCCCATGCGCTCGTTCCCATCGAGCAGGGCCGCTACCTCGCTGCCAACATCGACGGCGCGAACCTCGTCGAGCTGGCGCCGGGCGAGACCTACTTCAGCCCGCACGGCTACACGCGCGTGCTGGACGAGATCGCCGAGTTCCTGACAGGTCAGCGGCTCGAGGTCGAGGTCGACCGCATCCTCACGACGGTGCTCTTCACCGACATCGTCGGGTCCACGGCCCTCACCACGTCGCTCGGTGATCGGCAGTACCGGCTCCTGCTCGATGCCCACGACCGCATGGTGCGTGACCAGCTCCGTCGCTTCCGTGGACGGGAGATCAACACGACGGGAGACGGGTTCGTGGCGTCGTTCGACGGACCGGCGCGCGCCATCCTCTGCGCCCGGACGATCGAGACGGAGGCGGCGAAGCTCGGGATCGAGGTGCGCGCTGGCCTCCACACGGGCGAGTGCGAGATCAGGGGCGACGACCTGATCGGGCACGCGGTCAACTTGGCAGCGCGGATCGGCGCGGTGGCGGGCTCGGGTGAGGTGCTGACGTCGTCCACGGTCAAGGACCTCGTCACGGGCACAGCCATCACGTTCACCGAGTGCGGCGAGTACGAGCTCAAGGGCGTGCCCGGCGTGTGGCGGCTCTACGCGGCCGAGGACTGAACCTCAGCCCGCGGATTCGCCCTACCGGGGCCCGCTCGTCTGGATCTTCACGAGCGGCGGCCCGCCGGGATCAGGAAGGCCGATTGTGTCGATCTCGTCGCTCGACCCGCCCGTGCGGATCACCCAGCTCCGCGCCTGCGCGTGCTCGGAGCCGTAGTCCCGCACGAGGGGGATGAACAGCACGACGGTCACCGAGCGCGGGCCTTCGCAGATGTGCAGCTCGAACTCGTCGGTCGGTCCCGTCAGCCAGAGGGTCTCGAGCGGCACACCCCCAGCGCGGGCGAGAAGCATCGCTTCGCGGTATCCGGCGCGGATGACCCGGTCGACATCGGGCCGGCCGCGCCATCCTTGCTCCGAGTCGTCGACGGACTCGGGCGGCAGCTTGCCGTCGTCCACCAGCCGCCCGATCGCCTCCGACAGCGGCGCGTCGCCGATGTCCTCGAGAAGCCCGAGCGACTCGGCGTACTGCTCCTCGAGCTCCTCCGGCGTGCCCCCGAACATGCCATCGAGCAGCTCGGCGAATGTGCTCTTGTAGACCGCGTTCTCTGCCATCTCCCACACCCCTGATTCAGCTGATCCCGACGACCGCGCACACTAGGCGGGACCCTGTCAGGTCGGCGAGTGGACCAGCTCGCTGAGATTCAGGCGTCCTCGACGGCGTGGAGGCGGCCCGCGTGGATGGCCTCGCAGAACGCGGTGTAGTCCTGGTCGTTCTGGTCGGCGTAGCGCTGGGAGAAGTCGGCCATCGCCTTGTCGAAGCGGTCCTTCTTGCCCAGGTACGCGGCGATGGCCACGGGGTCGCCGGAGCGGGCGTGGGCTCGGGCCAACGTGTGGCCGCAGAAGCCGGCATAGCCGGCGAGGGTGTGGGGTCCCATCGTCTCGACCGTTGCCGAGACCTTCATGTCTCGCAGTTGCCGCCAATACAGGTAACGGCGGTCCTCGGTGCCTTTGGTCCAGCCAAGGTAGATGTCGCTGGCGGCCTGCATCATCCGTTGGCCCTGTACGACGCGCTCACCCGGTTGGCTGTAGCGGCTCTTGGGTAGGTGATCCTCCAGGACCGAGGTCGTCGCTTCCTTGACCTGCAGGAACAGGGGATCCTGCTGGTCGCGGCCCTGCAACAACACGATGAAGGCACGTGTGCCGACGCTGCCGACACCCACCACCTTGCGGGCGATGTCGATGACCTCGAAGCGCTCGAGGAGGTGACGTTGATCGTCTCGCAGGGTGGACCGGTAGGCGCGGAACTGCTCATGGACGATGTGCTCGATCTCCTGCGCCGAGTAGCCGTAGCTCGCCGGCAAGTCCCGCGAAGGGATGATCACCGGTGGTTGGCTGATGATCCGGTACTGGCCGTCGACGTGCTCGGCCAGCTTCGAGAGGGCTTGGGTGCTGTCGCGGGTCCGGGCCTTCTCGGCGGTCTTGGCGGCGGCCTTGCGGAAGTTCTTGGCCTGCTTCTTGTCCGCGCCCTTCGCCGAGCGGGCCGCAGCGTTGACGGCATCGAGGACGTCTTGGGCTGCGACCCGTGAGTACCAGATCTCCATCGTGCCCATCTCGGCGAACCGCAACATCGCTTCGCGATAGGCCGACGCTGAGGCCAGTGAGGCCGCGGTCGCCTCGGCGTCGGTGAAGCCGTTGTTCCGGGCGGCAATCGTGAAGCTGGCCGCCATGCGCTTCACGTCGTACTCGAACGGGCCGGGGAGGGTCTCGTCGAAGTCGTTGAGGTCGAACAGCAACACCCGCTCGGGTGATGCGAACCCGCCGAAGTTCGACAGGTGCGCATCTCCACAGAGCTGGGTCTCGAGCCCGGCCGTCGGCGTGTCCTTCAGGTCGGCGGCCATGATCTTGGCCGCACCCCGGTAGAACGTGAACGGCGACACCATCATCCGACCGTGACGCACGGGAACCAGGTCGGGCTCGCGCGTGGCGTTCTGCTCCTCCAACAGCGCCACCGGATCAGGACGACCAGCGGCAGGGACCCAACCCGCGTGACCCGACGGGGCCACACGATCTCGAGCCGCCTTGCCCCGTGCTGTGCGCTCCTCCACCGTCGGATGCTCGATCCTCTTCACAATGACCTCCCCATGGCCGAGCCCCCAGCGACGCAAAGGCTGGCCTTTGTCGTGACCTCACGGCGCGCTGGCCCCCTCCGTGCCACACCCATGGAGGCAGCGCACCACGGGCGAAGCCTGGCGCCGTCATTCAGATCACGTGATAGCGACTACTTGTCCTGTGTCGCAAGCGTCGACCTCCCGCTTGCGCTCCTCTATCTCGCCCCTGAGGCCTTCCACCTGATTCGGTGGGCGCTGAGGGACTCGAACCCTCCTTGTAAGGGAGACCGTCAGAAGCGCCCCGGGGCGGTAGGCCAGGTGAGTCCGTACCCAGGGGTCAGCGCCGGTCATCTCCCTCTGGCAGAGGGTCCGATGATCACGATGGCGCCGACAGCCGCCTAGTCGAGTCGTCAGAGGTGCCGACACAGGATCTTGATCGCGACCTGCCGCCAGGAACGCGGTCTGATACGCCCCTCCGTGGGTACGGTAGTGCGCGACGTTGGCGGTCACCGTGTGAGAAGGCCGGATGGGACGAGGCGTGCACGTAGGTGGAGCTGTGCTCCTCCTCGCCGTTTTGGCCGTTGCCGGAGCGCTGCTGACCGGCAGTTTGTCTGACGTCGCCGACGACTCCCCGACCGACGCTGTCGTGGCCGGTGACGGCACGGTGTTCCTGCTGATCAAGGACCAAGGCGCCGTGGTGAAGGCGACGGCCTCGGCGGCGACGGTCGACGCGAGGGCGCCGCTCGAGGGCGCCGGCGATGATCTCGTGCTCGTGCAGCACGGTGAGGGCGCACTCGTGCACGATCGTGACACCGGCACGATCCAGGCCGTCAGCCCGTCGGGGACCGACATCCGGGACGGCGCTCGGGTAGCGGCGGATTCCGAGGTCATGGCCGGCGGCGGGCAGGCCTACGTCATCGAGCCCGACGGTGCCATCGGCCTCCTGAGCGAGGATGGCCGGGAGTTCACCGACGAGTTGACCCTGTCGTCTGAGCTGACCGGTGCCGTGGTCGACGACGACGGCACGTTGTGGGTCGTCGACCTCGGCAGCGGTGAGCTGGTCGAGGTCGACGGCGGCGAGCTCCTCTCGCGGACCCTGTTGAACTCGCAGGATCCCGGCCTGACGGTGGGCCTCACGGGGAACGCCCCCTTCGTGGTCGACAGCGAGCGAGCGGAACTGATCGACGAGTGGGGGTTCCCACACCCGCTACCGGTGGATCCCGGGGCCCGCTTGCTCCCGGCGCTGTTGGCGGATTCCGGATCCGTCGCCTGGGTCGCCTCCCCGACCACCGGCACGCTGTTCGGCGTCGACCTCGCCGACGGCTCGGTCCTGCCGCCCGTCGATCTCGGAGATCCCGACGATCGCCTCGGTCGGCCCCTCGTCGTGGACGGCACCGTCTATGTCACCAACCTGTCGAGGGGTGTGGCCGTCCTCGTGGACGCGGCGGTCGGTGGCGTGCCACGGGACGAAGTCAGCATCATGCCCGGGGGCGGCCGGTTCGTCCTCCGTGCCAGCGACG
>DATDAH010000203.1:0-5359 GCA_036525535.1 Acidimicrobiales bacterium | reverse complement strand
GGCGGACCGGCACGGCGAGGATGGCCGGCGAACGGCCGGAGAAGAGGAGCCCCGAGATGACGAACCTGCGCGACCGCCCGAACGACGCCCTCCTCGTCGTCGACGTGCAGAACGACGTGGTGGCCAACGCCCATCAGCGAGACGAGGTGGTGGCCAACATCGGAGCTTTGGTCGGCACCGCCCGCGCCCGGCAGGTGCCGGTGATCTGGGTCCAGCACGCCAGCGACGAGATCGTCGACCAGAGCGAGGGCTGGCAGTTCGTGCCCGAGCTGACCCGTGAGCCGTCAGAGCCGGTGGTGCACAAGCACCATGGCGACTCCTTCGAGGACACGACCCTGGAGGACGAGCTGGCCGAGCGCGGGGTGGGACGCCTGTTCGTCGCCGGCGCCCAGACCGACGCCTGTGTCCGGGCGACGCTCCACGGCGCCTTCGTCCGGGGTTACGACACCTTTCTCGTCGGCGACGCCCACACCACCGAGGACTTCTCCGAGTACGGCCTGCCGCCCGCCGACAAGGTGATCGCCCACACCAACATGTACTGGACCTGGCAGTCGGGCCCCGGGCGCGAGGCCGGCGTGGTCGAGACCGCGGCAGTCGACTTCGGGGCCTAAGCCCCGGCCGGGTGTCGGCGGTACACCCGCAGCGGTGACCGGGCGGTGGCGGGCGAGGCGCCACTGAGGCGGAGGTACTCGCGCCAGAGCGCCTCGGCCCCGTCGGCGTCGCCCGCTTCGATCCGGTCGACGAGGGCGGCGAATTGGCGGGCCGACCGGGACACGGCGTCCTCGATCTGCTCGAGCTCGATCCCCTGCTCGTGCACGAAGGCATCCAGGCCTTCCCGCAACAGCTCGCCGGTCAGCTCGGCGTACAGCGTCAGGGCGGCGTTGTGGGCGGCATGGAGCAGCGCTTGGGTGAACGCGGCGACGGCCTCCAGGAAGTCCTCGACCGTGGTGGCCGAGCCGAAGCGAACCACCTCGGCGCGGAGGCGAGCGACGTCCTCGGTGTCGCGCGCGGAGGCGGCCAGCGCGACGACCCCGGGCTGGATGGCGGCCTGCGCCTCGATCAGCTCCTCCACGTCAGTCCCCCGCAGCTGCAGGTGGAGGCCGACCCGTCGGGCGAGCGGCGCGAGGTCGGGCTCGGTGACCCGTGCCCCACCCCGCACGCCGCGCTCGATGCTGACCAGGCCGTCGGACTCGAGGATTCGGAGCGCCCCCCGCATCGTGGGCCGGGCCACGGCGTAGAGGTCGAGGAGCGCGCTCTCCGACGGGAGCATGTCGCCCGGCCTCAGCTCGCCGGTGGCGATCTGGCTACGGATCTGCTCGGCGATGGTCTCGCTGGCGGTGCGGGCGGACACCCGTCCGGAGTAGCACACCGGGCCGTCCTCCACGGGTTCCAGAGCCTTCCGCGCCGGGACCACGGCATGGAACTGAACGCGTGGATCGGGTGGCCATCGCCGGCGGCCCGAACGGGCCCGCCCCGCGGTCGGACCGGGGCCGACCGACCTGGTCGGCGCTACGCGGGCGCGGGGACGAGGTCGTCGAGCTCGAAGCCCCACTCGTCGATGGTCGGCTGCAGCGCGGCCAGGTCGAAGGCGTAGACCTCGGCGGCGTTCTCGTAGAGGATCTTCCGGGCGTCGTCCTCGGTCACGTGGGGGTTGCCGACGAGGGTGGCCACGTGCTCCATCGTGTCGGGGAAGATCGACTCGAAGTGCGGGTAGTCGACGCCGAACATGGCGTTGCCACTGTGGATCCGGAAACCGCCCGTCTCGTCGACGTCCTTCGTGCCGAGGTCGTCCACGGAGATCTGGGCCGGGTGGAACGGGGAGATCCCGGCGTAGCAGTTGGTCGCCCAGTACTCGCTGGCCAGGCGTTTGGACGCACCCGAGGCCTTCATGAAGTCGGCGAACTCGGTCCACTCGTCACCCATGTTCATGCGCTTGTCGAGGTGCTCGATCATGGGTCGGATCCACCAGGCCTCGGTCTCGACGAAGGCCAGCTTGAGGTCCGGGAACCGGTCGAACACCCCGCCCAGCATCATCTGCCACATCGAGCGGCCGGAGTAGAAGGAGTGCTCGGTGGCCAACACCATGATGGCGGCGAAGCCGGCGGGCTGGTAGTCGGGCGCGCCGGTGCCACCGTGCTGGCTGAGCGGGAGGCCGACCTCCTGGACGGCCGCCCAGATCGGGTCCAGGGCGGGGTCGAAGAAGAACTTCGAGTGTGACGTCAGCGGCGGCATCTGGATGCCGCCGAGGCCGTGCTCCTTCGCCCAGTGGACGTCGGCGACGGCCTGATCGACGTCGTCGAAGTTGACCAACGCTTGGCCCAGCAGGCGGCCCTGACCTTCGGCGCAGAAGTCGACCAGCCACCGGTTGTAGGCCAGGTTGGCCTGGCGGGTCAGCTCGGGCGGCAGGGTGCGATGGCCGGGCTCGGCGAACGCGGTGCCGTTGGCGAAGAGGACCTCGGCCACGACGCCCTGGGTGGCGAGGTCGGTCAGGCGCTTCTGCGGATCCCACTGCCCGTCCTCCATCTGCGGGCGCACGAACCCGTCAGGGGTCCCGTCGACCCGCGCCATCCACTCGTCGAACCGGCCGTGGTAGCCCGGATCGATGTAGTCGCGGTACGTCGCCCGGCGGGCCTTGACGTGCCCGTCCACCGAGATGATCCCTGCTCGTGCCATCGACGACCCCCGAGTCGACGGGACTCTGTCCGGAGCCCGTCTTCGGCACAGCGTGACACGGGTGCCCGCCTCCTGCAAGGACGTCCTTGCTACAGCGCGGGCCTCGACTCGGTCGGTGCGATCAGCGACGCCAACGTGGCGATGAACTCGGCCTCGTCCACGCCGCTGAAGGGACCACCGTCCACCAGGCCGAACTGGTGGTAGCCCGCCAAAGCGGCCACGGTGACGAGGACGACCGGATCGTCCATCCACGGGCCCAGCGCCTCCGACGCACCGAGAGCCGACACGATGGTGTCCCGCAGCTCGGGAACCCTGTCGCGTTCGGCGAGGAGGAGCCGGAGCAGGCGATCGAAGCGGCGCATGTCGCGCAGGGTCTGCGCAGCCCGGGCGGCGAACGCCTCCTGGGGGTCGTCGGGGAGGGCCATCGCCGCCCGGTCCCGATGGACCTCGGCCATGCACTGCGCCGCCTCCCGCTCGACGGCGGCGCGCAGCAGCACCTCCTTGGACGGGAAGTGGCGGTAGAAGCTGCCGGTCCCTGCGGCGAGGCCGACCTGCCGCTCGATGTCGCTGATCGTCGTCCCCCGCACGCCCTGTTCGACGAACAGGTCGAGCGCAGCATCGAGGATCCGCTCGCGGGTGGGGGAGGTGGGCGCTCGGCCGTCGGGCACACCGGCAGCATAGGAACGCGCCTGGGGGCGCTACCGGTCGACCGCCACGAGCTGCTCGGCCGACTCGTCCCAGGCGAAGAGGTAGGCGGAGGGGTTGCCGTCGGCATCGGGTGGCGGCCCGTACGTGCGCGGCTCGGGGTCGCCCGGGATGCTGACCTCGAGGCCGTCGATCGTGGCGTCGAGCGTCCCGTAGTTCAGATCCTCCCCGGCCGCCCCGAGCCACGCTCGCAGGATTGCGATGTCAGGGCAGGCCTGGAACGCCGCCTGGAACGGTTGGTTCGACGGGTCGTCGCCGACGTCGTCGGGCGCGGGCACCTCGACACCGGCATCGGCCAGCGTCTGGATGCACGCCTGCATCCCCGGCTCTTCGAAGCGAGCCTGGTTCGGGCCGTACCCACCTCCGGCGAGCGCTCCGTCGAGGATCGACGTGTCGGTAGTGGTCTCGTTGGTGGCAAAAGCGCTCAGGCCGAGCGAGTCGAGGAACAGCAGCTTCGGACGGTACGACGTGTCCTCGTCCCGGGCCGAAGGCCAGTCCTGGGCACTGGCGCCGGCCAGGATGATCGTGTCGGCGTCGGCGGCCTGGAAAGCCTCGCTGATGGTTGCCGTCGAGGCCTGGAGGGCGGGCACGTCTTCCCCTTCCTCGAGACCTACCGCGACCGGTTCGATGCCCAGCTCCTCGAGCACGGGGACGACGTGCTCGTCGACCTGCTCCTGGTCCCGGGCGTTGGCGTACACCGCAACCCGGCCTTCGAGCTCGCCGCGGTCCGCCAGGACCCGGATGACGTTCTCGGGTTGGTCGGTGTCGGGCAGCCAGGCGAGCCAGGGGGCGGCCGCCTGCTCGAGCCGCTCGGGAGTCATCTCGCCGCCGATCACCGCCGTCTCGTGGGTCGCGACCGAGCAGACCACGGCATCGGTCAGGAAGAAGCCGACGACCATGAAGACGTCGGCGTCCTCGGTGAGCTGGACGCAGGCCTCCTCCGCGGGCTGAACGGTGGTGGGGTCGACCGGAGCGAAGACCGGCTCCACCTGTCGTCCGTTGATGCCGCCTTCCGCGTTGAGATCGTCGAAGAGCGCCTGGTAGACGGCTTCGTAATCGCCGAGGTCGTAGTTGAGCCCGACCGAGGTCAGGGCCTCGGTGTCGACGTAGACCACCCCGATCTTCACCGCGTCATCGGTGACCCCGGGTGACGGCCCGGTGGCGCTGGGGGTCGACTCGGCCGTGGTGGTGGCGGTCCCGTCCCCTGCCTCCTCGGCCCGGTCCTCCCCCGCGGTGCAGCCGACGACCAGCACGACCGCAACGGCCACGTACCCGAACCTGCGCCGTGGGCACACGCCGCCCCCCTCTCGTCGATGCGCGAAGCGCACGTCCCCGGCGGGGAGTCTAAACCGGTAACGGATTAGGGGATCCGGCGGGCCCTGCCGGACGCTCAGCCTGAGCCGTCGAGGGCCGCGAGGGTGCGCGCCCCCTCGCGGCCACCGACCCGGTAGAAGGCAAGCTCGTTCGCACCGGCCCGGAGGAAGTCGGGCACGAGCATCGCCTCCAAATGGTGGGGGACCCCGCCCTCCGGCCACGTGGTGACGACCGCCGCGACCCGACCGTTAAGGGCGACGGCGACGGTGACCTGCTCGCCGTCCGGCAGGCCCTCGACCCGACCGACGAGGTGGGTGCGGAGCACCCCGCTCGGCGGGTCGACGTCGGCCAGCGCGTCCGGGTCGTCGAGGACCACGGACACGCGGGACGACGACCTCGACGTCAGGGCATCGACGCGAGCACCCACCAGCTCACCGGCTTCGTCGAGGTCGTAGACCCGGTGGTCGGAGTTGTCCGTCCGGAACAGGGAGTCGGATCGCCAGGCCGGTGAGGGCCAGGAGCTCGGCGGCCGAGCGCAACGTCGGCCGTACCTCGGGGCGTCGGCTCACGGCCAGATGATCTTGTCCCGCATCGACGACCGTTCGAGCATCCCGTAGGTCTCCTCGCCGTCCCAGAGGTAGCGGACGGTGCACTGCGACAGCACCGG
>DATDAH010000202.1:0-22961 GCA_036525535.1 Acidimicrobiales bacterium | reverse complement strand
TCCCCTCCCCCGCCTGGGCGAAGGACGAGCCGCGTCCTCGGCGGCGGCGACGGCGATGCTGGATCTGTCCGACGGGCTCGCCGTCGACGTCCTCCGCATCGCCAGAGCATCGGGCGTAGGCATCGGGCTGGACCCCGGTGCCATCCCCGTCGCCGACGGCGCCGGGTTGGAGCAGGCGGTCAGCGGAGGCGACGACTACGAGCTCTGCTTCACCGCTCCCGATCCCGACCGCGTGTTGGCCGCGTTCGCGCGGGCGGGGCTACGTCAGCCCACGGCGATCGGCGTGACCATCGACGGCGCCGAGGTCACCCTCGGCGGTCAGCCGCTGCAAGGCGGCTGGGAACACCCGCTCAGGTGAGCTGAGCGTTGACCTGATCGAGGGCGTCGTCCTCGGAGACATCCAGCGCAAAGCTCAGTTCGGAGACGAGCACGCTGCGGGCCTTGGCCAGCATGGACTTCTCGCCGGCGGAGAGGCCTCGGTCGGCCTCCCGCAACGCCAGGTTCCGGACGACCTCGGCCACCTGGTAGACGTCGCCCGACTTCAGCTTCTCCTGGTGGTTCTTGAAGCGCCGGCTCCAGTTGGAGGGCTCGCGCACGTCCCGCTTGGCCAGCACCTGGTACAGGTCCTCGACATCCTCACGGGCGATGGGGCGCCGCATGCCGACCGTCTCGGCGTTGTCGGAAGGTACCGAGAGGGTCAGCTCGCCGTGCGCCATGCGCAGGACGAGGTACTCCTTCTCCTCGGACTCGGCGCCCGGCGTCTTGCGCTTCTCCTTCTTCTCGATCACCGCGGCCCCATGGTGGGGGTACACGACACGATCACCGACTTTGAACGACATGGGCGGCGGGGTCTCCTCCGAAAGCAACAACGACCGCGGCGGCGGCCTTCAAGGATGCCCGATTTCCGGCCCGATCCCACCGCCGGCGGGCACCGGATCAGCCGTCGGCAGGGCGGATCAGGCCGTAGTGGCCGTCGTAGCGGAGGTAGGCGACCGCACCCCGGCCGGTGTCGGCGTCGCAGAAGAACACGAAGGGCTCCCCCCCGGCGTCCAGGCGCTCCAGCGCCTCCTCCACCGTCTCGGTGGGCGGACCGGTGGCCAGCTGGACGTCGCCCTCGGGGCCCCGGAAGACGACCTTGTCCCGGCCGTCGTCGGCCTCGGTGAAGAGGAAGAAGTCATAGTCGAGGACCTCCATGTCGAAGGCCGCCTCCTCCAGGGTGGCCCGGTCGATGGCGAAGGACTTGTGGGCCACGACCTCTCGTTCTTCGGGGGAGATGATGACGCGACCCGGCCGCGGTGCGGGTTCCCCGGAGGGCCGGCGCTCGCGGGTGCGGGCTTTGGCCGCGGCTTGGTCGAGTTGGCGGATCATGCGGTCGACGAGCAGGTCCACGGCCTCCTCGATGCGGTGCGTGGCGACCTGGCCCCGCACGAGCCGCCCGTCGACGTCCATCGCCGCTTCGGCGATGGCGTTGCGTTCCACGTCCTCGCCCTCGGCGTAGGTGAGCTTGACCCGGGTGAGCAGCACCGGCCCGTGGGCGTGCTGATGCAGCCGGCTCACCTTGCTCGCGGCGTACGCCTTGGCCCCTTCGCTCACCTCCCCCTTTGTCGTCACGATCACCTGGTCGTCGTCCCGAGGGGGAATGGTCACGCGGAGCCTTCCTGTGGATGCCGGTCCTCTGCAGACGTTAGGTGACCAAACCCGGCCGTTCATCTGCTCAGGCCGCACCCGCTCGGTCAGCTGCTCCCGACCGCCCGTCGAGCTAGTTGAGCGGCACGTCGGCCACGACGAACGGGCCGTCCTCCGCATCGGGCACGGCTCGGGATCCGGCGACCTGGACGAGACCGACACCCACCAACACCAGAGCGCCACCGACCAGTTGGACCCCGTTCAGGACCTCTTCCAACCACAGCCAGGCCACGGCGGCCGCGATGACGGGCTCCAGCATGCTCACGACGCCGGTCGTCGTCGCGGTGAGGTACCGGAGCCCGGCCACCTCCAGGGCATAGGGGGCGAGCGTGCCCAGCAGGATCACCCAGAGCAGGCCCACCCACACTGGCACCGAGTACGCGCCCAATCGACCGAGGAGGGAGGTCGACTCCGTCAGCACCGACGGGTCGAAGCGCCACCAAGGCTGGGCCACCGCCCAGAAGACGGCGGCTACGACGAAGACCCAGAACGACAGCAGAAGCGGGTCGTGCCGGTCGACCATCTGCTTGCCGACGAGGTGGAAGGTGGCCAGGAATCCCGCCGCACCCAGCGCGGCGGCGACGCCGACGGCATCGAGGCCGACATCCGTCCACACCTGGGCGACCAGAGCGAGCCCGGCCAGAGCCAGGCCGAGGGCCAGCCAGACCTGGCGCGGGACGACGTGGCGCAGGACGAGGCTGGAGAAGAGCGCCACCATCAACGGGGCGGTGAACTCCAGGAGCAGCGCAATGCCCACCGGAAGGCGGTCGAGCGCCACGAAGTAGAGCCACTGGAGGAAGGCCGCCCCGCTGAGGCCCAGCACGACGATGGCGGGCCACTCCCGGCGGGGCATCCGCAGTTTCGTCGGCCGTAGCACCTTCAGCACGAACAAGAGCCCGAGCGCTGCTCCCGTGCAACGCAGTGCCGTCAGCCGGGCCGGCTCGATCCCGGCGGCGAGCACGACCTTCGACACGCTGGCGTTGATGCCGAACAAGGTCGCCCCGGTCAGGACCAGCACGTACCCGCGCCGATGGCGCGTCGGAACAGGGAGGGGCGCCGCGATGCCTCGACGCTACGGGGACGAACTCACCTGGCCCCGATTCCCGTGAGATCACCCCACCTCCGTAGCCTTCCGCGCAGGTGAACTTCGTCTCCCACATGGTGGTCGCCCAGCAGGCGACCCCCGAAGCCACGACCCCGCTCCTCCTGGGGGCGGCGGCCCCGGACCTCGCCCGCATGGCCCGCTTGCCCGTGGCCACCGCCGGACCACCCGAGTTCACGGCGGGGGTCGCCACCCACCACCGCACCGACGCCGTCTTCCACGGGTTGGACTGGTTCCGGGCGACCAACCGCCGGCTGGTCCGCGACCTCAGCGACCGGGGGGTCCGTCGCGGGCCGGCCCGGGGTGCCGCCCACGTCCTCATCGAGCTGCTCCTCGACGGCGCCGTCCTGGCCCGGGCGGACCACGCCGCCACCTTCACCCGCCCCTGGGCCGCTCTCGCCGAACCCGACGACGATGCTCTGGCCATGGTCGCCGACGAAGACCGCTCCCAGTGGGTCGAGTTCCTGGGCCTGCTCACCGACCGGCTGGACCCGGTGAGCTACGGCGACCCGCGCTACGCCGCCGACCGAACGGCCGGCACCCTGGCCCGGCGCCCACGACTGGCGATGAACAACCACGAGCGGGCTGTGCTCCGCGGGCTGGCCGACGATGTCCACGACCCGATCACCAGGGACGCCGACGATGTGCTGGGGAGCGTGGTGGCCGCCGTCCTCTGACGGCGACCGCGGATCCGGCCCGCCACGACGGCGCTAGGCGTCGTCTCCCTGGTCCTGGCCTTGCTCCTCCTGCGCTGGGTCCCGGTTGTCCTGCTGGTCGTCGTCACCCTCCTCGTCGTCCTCGCCCTGGTCGTCGTCGTCCAGCCAGGGCGGCGTGGGTCGGCCGTCCTCGCCCTCGTAGCCACCACCCGGCAGGCCCCCATCCGGCCGGCCGCCGCCCGGACCGTGCTCGTGGAAGCCGCCGTCCGGGAAGCCTCCACCCGGACCACCGCCCGGGAAGCGGCCGCCACCCCCAGGGAACCGACCCTGGAACGAGGTGAGCTGCGGGGCGTCGTCGTCGTCGAATGCCGCCGCCCCCACCCAGCCGATCAGGCCACCGACCACCAAGGCCGCCGTCATGGCCAACGCCGCTCCCTTTCGGGTCACGGTGTGGACCGGGTCCGCCTCCTCCGCGGCCGGCGCCGGGACCTCGGCCGGCTCGACCCCATCAACGGCCTCGACACCCTCCGTGGTGGGGGTGGCCTCGGTGGGATCGGCAGACGAGTCGCTCATGGCGCGATCATCGGCATCCTCGGCGAGATCCTGTGCAGAGGAAGTTGAGAATCAGGCAAGAAACCTGGTGGTCAGGCCGAGCTGCGGACCAGGCCGGCGCGCTCGCCCCGGCTCACCAGCTTGATGGCAACCTTGCGGGAGGCCTCGTCGATCATCTCGTCGCCGAACATCACCGCGCCCTTGCGATCGCCGGTCGTGGTGGCCTCCTCATAGGCGTCGAGGATGTCGTTGGCCCGATCGAACTGGGCCTGGGTGGGTGAGAACATCTCGTTCAGGATCGTGACCTGGTCGGGGTGCAGCGCCCACTTGCCGTCGAAGCCCAGGGTCTGGGTGCGGGTGCAGAAGTCGCGGAAGCCCTCCAGGTCGCGGACCTTCACGTAGGGGCCGTCGATGACCTGCAGGCCGTTCGCCCGGCCCGCCATGAGGATCTTCATGAAGACGTAGTGGAAGTAGTCGCCGGGGTACTCCGGGATCTGGAGGCCACCCGACAGGGACGGCATCTCCATGGAGGCCGAGAAGTCGACCGGACCGAGGATGACCGTCTCCAGGCGGGGTGACGCCGCGCAGATCTCGTTCACGTTGATCAGGCCCCGCGCCGTCTCGATCTGGGCTTCGATGCCGATGTGGCCGACGGGCAGGCCCGAGTTCTTCTCGACCTGGGTCAGGAGCAGGTCCATGGCCACGACCTCGGCCGCCGACTGCACCTTGGGGAGCATGATCTCCTCGAGCCGCTCGCCGGCGTTGCCGACCACCTCGATGATGTCGCCGTAGGTCCACTGTGTGTCCCAGGCGTTGACCCGGACGCAGAGGATCTTCTCGCCCCAGTCCTGGTTCTTGACGGCGTCGACCACCTTGGCCCGGGCGCCCTCCTTCTCGAGAGGCGCGACGGAGTCCTCCATGTCGAGGAACACCATGTCAGCGGGCAAGGTCGGGCCCTTCCCCAGCATCTTCTCACTGGAACCGGGGACGGAGAGGCAGGACCGGCGCGGCAGGTCACGGGTGCGTTCGGACATGAGACCAGCCTATGACGCCGGCTCCGGGCGGGGCCAAGGCCGGTGGCTGCTCAGAAGGGCTTGAGCAACTCCGGCGCGATGGGGCAGTCGGTTCGGCGCAGGGCATCGGCCGGACGAGTCGGGCCGGTCGGGCCGACGACCTGGTCGACCAGGTCGAGCGGGATCAGCTCCAGTTCGTCGTCCCAGGGGCTGTCGGCGGAGATCGTGCGGTCACAGAGCGCGGTGAACATGCGCTCGGGTAGGAGCCGGCCGACGCCGGCGACCAGCCACACCTCCCCCCCCGACAGCCGGGCCACGGACGCCGCGGCCCGGGACCCTTGGCCCGCCACGAACCCGCCCGGCCCCATGGCCGGCGTCTCCAGGATCACCACATCGACCTCGGCGGCGGCGGCACCGAGGCCACCGAGGGGCACGTCGGTGGCCTCGACGTCCGCGCGCAGCAGGCGCAGGACCAGCGCCGACCCGTCGCCGTCGACGTCACAGACGAGCACCTCGACATCGCCCCGGCGGGGCAGGCCGCCGGCCGCCAACTCGGGCCAGCCCAGGACCAGGACCGTGGCCTCGTCGGGAAGGGCGTCGGCCACGGCTCGGGGTGTGCGGTCGTCCTCGATCTCCGCGGCGGCGAGCTGGGCCTCGGCGATGGGGTCCGAGGCGGTAAGGGTGCGAGCCGCCAGCCACCACAGCGGACCCGAGCTGGGTTGGCGGGCGACGATGCGCCGGCACGCCGTGACCAGGCCCTGCGGATCCCGGCCGAACGACCTCAGCGCGGCCGCGGTCTCCGACACCATCACCGCCTGCGAGGCGCCATGGGCCCGGGCCACGTAGCGCAGGCGCTCGATGGGGTGCATCAGCCCCGACGGTAGCCATCGGTCAGAGTGGAAGTATCGGGCCGTGACCGTCAGCCGCCGGCAGTTCCTCATCGGGCTCGGGGCCGTGGGTGGAGCCGGTGCCGTGCTCGGTGGGTTGGCCGTCATCGATCGCGGCAGCGGCGACCGCCGACCCTTCCGGGCCCCTGCGGCCGGCGACTTCACGCTGCAGGGGCGAACGAACGAGACGTCCGTCCTCGTCCTCGGGGCGGGCGTCGCCGGCCTGGCCTGCGCCTACGAGCTGGAGAAGGCGGGCTATGCGGTCACGGTGCTCGAGGCCCGCGGCCGGACCGGCGGCCGGAACCTCACGGTCCGCCCGGGCACCGAGCTGACCGACACCCGGGGCACGATCCAACGGGCCGACCTCGGTGAGGGGCGCTGGTTCAACGCCGGACCGGCACGGATCGCCGCCCACCACACGACCATCGACTACTGCCGGGAGCTCGGCGTCGCCATCGAGCCCTTCGTGAACGTCAATGTCGACGCCTACGTGGTCGCCAACGGCGAAGTCCGACGGCGGCGGAGCCTCGACGCCGATCTCGACGGCTACATCGCCGAGCTGCTGACGAAGGCGATCCCGACCGGAGTCCTCGACGACGAGATCACCGCCGACGAGAAAGATGCGCTCTACGCCTACCTGAGGGGCGTCGGCGCCATCGCCCCGGTCGAGCGGGGCTATGACGAGAGCCCGGGCGCCGGCGAGCACGCGGGTGAGATCCAGGACCCCGACCAGCTGGCCATGGTCCTCGCCTTCGACCCCGGCATGCGGCGCTACTTCGAGCGGGACTGGCACCTCTCGACCCCGATGTTCCACCCCGTCGGGGGCATGGATGCCCTGCCCCTCGCCCTGACCGACGCACTCGTCGGCGAGATCCACACCGCGGCCGAGGTCCGGTCCGTCGGCGCCGACGGTGGAGGCGTCTCGGCCCGCCTGGTGGACGGAAGCGAGATCCGGGCCGACCACGGCATCTGCACCCTGCCGCCGTGGATCGCGGCAGCGCTGGCGTCGCTGTGGGACCCGGTGGTGACCCAGGCCCTCCAGACGCCAGTCCGCTTCGCCACAGGCAAGATCGGCCTGGAGTACGACCGCCGCTTCTGGGAGACCGGCGACCGCATCCTCGGCGGCATCACCACGACGGATCGCGAGCCCAGGGAGATCTGGTACCCCTCTTCCGGCTACCTCGGCCACGGAGGAGTCCTCATCGGCGCCTACCCGTTCGGGCCCGCCGCCGACCGCTTCAGCCGCCTCGACCACGACGCCCGGACCGAGGCGGCTCTCACTGCGGGTGAGGAGGTGCATGGACCGGAGTACCGAGAGGGGCTGCGCTCGTCGTTGTCCGTGGACTGGGGCACCCAGCCCTACAGCGAAGGGGCCTGGGCCGAGTGGCCGGACTACGGCGTGGCGTACCAGCGCCTGCTCGAGCCGGCCGGGCGGTGGTGGTTCGCCGGGGATTGGCTGACCCGGACCGTCGGGTGGCAGCACGGCGCCCTCGAGTCGGCCCGTCGGACGGTTACGGCGCTCCACGAAATGGTCCTCGGCGCCGACTGACCAGAGTTCGCGTTCGCCGAACCGGGGGCAGTACCTTCCCAGTCCGTGACGACGCCGGCGCCTCCCGACCTCGAGCTCGCGCCGCTGGCCGGCGAGGCCCGCCCGCTGTCGGAGTGGGTCACGAACTTCCACCTGGTGCTCGTCGTGCTCGACCCCTACACGAACGAGAGCGCGTGGCTGCTCGAGACGGCCGGTCGGATCCTGCGCAGCTTCGCCCAGGCTGACTGTCGGGTCGGCTTCGCCGTCACGGCCAAGGACGACGACGTCCGCCGCTTCCTGGGTCCCTGGGCCACCGAGTTCCTCACGTTCGCCGACCCCGACCGGGACCTGGTGAAGGCCTTCGAGATAGAGACCCTGCCCGCCTTCGTGCACATCCGGACCGACCTCACCGTGGCGTCGAAGGCCGAAGGATGGGATCCGCTGGAGTGGCGGGCCGCCACCACCGACCTGGCCCGCGAGATGAGCTGGACCCCGCCGAACATCCCCGCCCCCGGCGACCCCGGGCCGTTCCGGGGTTCCTCCGCCACCGGCTGACGACTAGCCGATGATCCCGCCGCGGGTCATCGCTTCGATGTCGAGGGCCTTGGTCAACTCCTCGTCGGACATCAGGCCCTCGTCCAGGACGACCTCCCGGATGGTCTTGTTCTCCTTCGCCGCACGCTTGATGACGGCGGCGGTCTTCTCGTAGCCGATGTAGGGGTTGAGCGCGGTGCCGATCGAGGGCGACGATTCGGCGTACTCGCGGCACCGCTCGACGTTGGCCTCGATGCCGTCGACGCACTTGTCCGCGAAGGTGCGGCAGACGTTGGCCAGCAGCCGGATGGACTCCAGCAGGTTGTGAGCCATCATCGGCATGAAGACGTTGAGCTCGAGAGTGCCCTGCGAGCCACCGAAGGCGACGGCGCCGTCGTTGCCGATGACGTGGGCCGCGACCTGGGTGACGGCCTCGGCGAGCACGGGGTTGACCTTGCCCGGCATGATCGACGAGCCGGGCTGGAGATCGGGGATGCGGATCTCGGCCAAGCCGGTGCGGGGACCTGAGCCCATCCAGCGCAGGTCGTTGGCGATCTTGATCAGGGCGACGGCGATGACCCGCAGGAGGCCGGAGGCATCGACGAGGCCGTCCCGGGACGCCTGGGCGGCGAAGTGGTTCCGGGACTCCGTGATGGGCAACCCCGTGCGCTTCGCCAAGGCCGCGATCACCGCCGGGGCGAACGCGGGAGGGGCGTTGATGCCCGTGCCGACGGCGGTGCCGCCAAGGGGGACCTCGCCGACCCGGTCCAGCGCCCCCTCGAGGCGCTCGGCGCCCTGACTGATCTGGGCGGCGAACCCGCCGAACTCCTGGCCGAGCGTCACCGGGGTGGCGTCCATGAGGTGGGTCCGGCCGGACTTGACGACGCCGCTGAGCTCGCTGGCCTTGCGCCCGAGGGAGGCGGCCAGGTGGGCGAGTGCCGGGAGCAGGTCGTCCCGCAGGGCCTCGGCCACCGCCACGTGGATGGCGGTCGGGAACACGTCGTTGGACGACTGCGAAGCGTTGACGTGGTCGTTGGGGTGGACGGCGCCCTTCTCCCCCAGCTTCTCGCTGGCCAGCGTGGCCAGGACCTCGTTGATGTTCATGTTCGACGACGTGCCCGAGCCCGTCTGGAAGACATCGATAGGGAACTCCAAGTCCCACTCCCCCTCGGCCACCTCGTCGGCCGCGGCGGCGATGGCGTCGGCGATCGCCTGATCGACGTCGGGGACCTCGTCGAGTCCGGCGTTCACCTTGGCGGCCTCGCCCTTGATCATGGCCAGCGCACGGATGAGGCGGCGATCGATGGTCAGGCCCGAGATCGGGAAGTTCTCCACTGCCCGCTTGGTCTGAGCCGCGTACTTGGCGTTGAAGGGCACCTGCACCTCACCCATGGAGTCGTGCTCGATGCGGAACCCACCGTCGGACTTCGTCATGGTCCTGACGCTACCCAGGGCCTCTACCGCGCCGTCCAACCGCCGTCCACGGCGATGGTCTGGCCCGTGACGTACGTGCTGGCGTCGGAGGCCAGGAAGAGAAGGACCCCGTCCAGCTCGTGCTCGGCGCCGACCCGACGCATCGGCGTGTTGCGCTCGATCCACTCGCTCCCCGCGTCCGAGGCGATCATCTCGCCGGTCAGGTCGGTGGCGAAGTAGCCGGGGGCGACCGCGTTCACCCGTACACCGCCGGTGGCCCACTGGCAGGCCAGCTCGCGGGTGAGGCCGACCAGACCGGTCTTGCTGGCCACGTAGCCCGCCTGCCGATTGGGCGCGGAAGCGACCAGCCCGTGGACGGACGTGATGTTCACGATCGAGCCGTTCCCCCGCTCGATCATCCCCGGGGCGACGAGGCGCGACAGGTGGAACGAGGCCGTGAGGTTCACCTCGACGGCGAGGGCGAAGTCGGCCGGGTCCTCCGTCTCGGCCCGCTGGGGCCCGTCGCTGACGCCGGCGTTGTTGACCAGCACGTCCACCCGCCCGAAGCGGTCGAGGGCGGCGGTCACCGCGGTCGCCCGCTGCTCGGGATCCGCCAGGTCCGCCGGTGCGACCAGGGCCCCGTCGAGGTCGGCGGCGAGCGTGGCCAGGCGGTCGGAGCGGCGGGCCACCAGCACCACCGAGGCTCCGGCACCGGCGAGGACCCGGGCGAAGCGCTCGCCCAGCCCCGCCGATGCGCCCGTGACCAGGGCCACCCGTCCGTCCAACCGGAAAGGATCCATCCTGGGGGAGACTACGGAGATGAAGATCCGCGTCGGTTTCGGCCTGGGCACTCGGACGGTCACCAACGACCCGGCCCGGTTCGACCCGCTGGTGGACGGCCTGGAGCACCACGGCTTCGACTCCTTGTGGCTGAGCGAGCGGGTCAGCGGCGATGGCCCCGACCCCGTCGTCGGGCTGGCCTACGCCGCCGGGCGAACCGAGCGCATCAAGTTCGGGATGAGTGTCATGGTCCTGCCCGGGCGCAACCCTGTGCTGGTGGCCCAGGAGCTGGCCAGCCTCGATCGGCTGTCCAGCGGCCGGCTCCTGCCGGCCTTCGGCCTCGGGGTGGCCGACCCTCGCGAGCAGCAGGCATTCGGTGTGGACCGCAAAGAGCGGGCACCGTGGTTCAACGAGGCCCTGCCGCTGCTGCGGCGACTCTGGGTCGAGGACGACGTCGAGCACCACGGCGAGCGCTTCGACCTCGACGGCATCACGGTGAAGCCGAAGCCGATCCAGCAGCCGATGGATGTGTGGCTGGGCGGCCAGGCCCCCTCGGAGCTGCGGCGAGTGGGGCGTCTCGGTGACGGCTGGCTGCCCTCGTTCTGCGACGCCACCGACATCGCCAACGGCATCCCGGCCATCGAGGAGGCCGCCTCGGAGGCCGGCCGGGCGATCGACCCTGAGCACTTCGGAGCGCTCGTGGCCTACGCCCACGGCGAGGTACCGGACGTCTTGCTCCCCTTCGTCCAGAAGCGACGGCCGGACATCACCGACCCGACGCAGATAATCCCGTCCGGCCACGCCGGCCTGAAGGCCAGGCTGGAGGAGATGGTCGACGCCGGAGCCAGCAAGTTCGTGGTGTTGCCCATCGTCGAGCCCGACGACTGGGAGGCGGAGCTGGACGCTCTGGCGGAGGCTGTGCTGCCGCTCCAGGCGTGAACGAGGTCGGTTGGTCGCTGGCCGTCGGCCACCGGGGCGAGGTCGTCCACACCGAGTGCACCGGGCCCCACACGCCGGCGACGCGGTTCGACATCGCCTCGACCTCCAAGCAATTCACCGGCTTGGCCGCGCTGCTGACCCTCGACCTGGATGACGAGATCTGGCGCCTCCTGCACCACCGCAGCGGCCTCCCCGACTACATCGAGCTGCTGAAGGCGGCGGGCTACGGGTATCGGGACGTGACGACCACCGCCGATGCGCTGGCCGTCCTCGACGGCGCGCCCTTGGACTTCGAGCCGGGTACGGCGTGGGCGTATTCGAACACGAACTACTTCGTCCTCGGGCAGCGGGTGGAGGAGGCGACCGGCGCGTCACTGGAGGAGGTCCTGCAGGAGCGGGTGTTCGGTCCGCTCGGCCTGGACATGGTCATGGACCCCCTGGATCGGCACCCCGACAACGCCACGTCATTCGATGTCAACGGCGACCCGGCGGACTCACCGTGGGAGCAGGTCGGGGACGGCGCGATGTGGTCCACGCCGGCCGAGCTCGTGCGCTGGGCGGACGCCTACTCGACGGCACCGTTCGGCGAAGAGGTCCTCGCCCTGCAGCTGACCACGGTCGAGACCACCGACGAGGACGGCGACCGTGGCGGCGTCGGCATCTTCGTGTCCGAGGTCACGGGCCACCGGGTGCTCTACCACCACGGCGACTGGAGCGGCTTCGAGACGTACTTCACCCTCGACCCCGAGGCCCGCGTCGCCGTCGCCCTCTGCACCAACCAGCCCGGCCTCGCTGACCACGCGAAGAGCCAGGACTTCCTGCGGGACTGGCGATCACAGCTCACCTGAGTCCGAGGGTGGGGTCAGAGGCAGGCCGAGACGGCCTCCAGCAGCGCCCGGTTCCTCGGGTTCTGCCAGCGGGGGCCGAGCTCGCCCATCACGTAGCCGAAGGCGACCCCGGCGTCGGGATCGGCGAATCCGAGGGAGCCGCCGGCGCCGAAGTGGCCGAAGGCCCGGGGGCCCGTGCCGAAGGGGCGCTCGGGTTGGGGGAGTTGGAATCCGGCGCCGAACCGGGACGGGCGCTCGAGCACGAGATCGGGACCATCGGCCCGGATCTCGGTGAGGGCGGCCACCGTTTCCGCCGAGAGCACGCCGCCGTCGAGGATCCCTGCGTAGAAGCGAGCCACGCCGCGAGCGCTGGCGTGGCTGTTGGTCGAGGGGATCTCGGCTCGTCGCCACTCCGGCGTGTTGACGACGCCGACGCCGGAGATGTGGCGAGGGTTGGCGTAGCCGTTGTGGAGCATCAGCTCGTGTTCGTTGGCCGGCTCGGCCGCCACGAAGCCGCCCATCGACGGGAAGGTGAACGGCACCACCCGGTCGTGCTCGTCGTCGGGCAGGCCGATGAACACATCGGCCCCCAGCGGAGCGGCCATCTCCCGCAGGATCGTCCCCACCGACCGGCCGGTGGCTCGGCGGACGACCTCGCCCACGAGGAAGCCGAAGGTGTTCGTGTGGTAGCCGTGGGCCGTCCCCGGCTCCCACCAGGGCACCGTGGCCGCCAGAGCGGCGACCATGGCGTCCCAGTCGTACATCACGAACTCGGGCTGGGGCCCCCGCAACGCCGGGAGCCCGGCCTGGTGAGACGCCAGCTGGGCCACGGTGAGCCCGAGGTCCAGTTCGGGCCACCAGCCCGTCACCGGATCGTCGAGGCCCACGGCGGCAGTCTCCATGGCGTGACCCAGCACGGCCGCGGTCAGGCCCTTCCCCACCGAGAAGGCGTTGACCAGCGAGTCCGGCACCCAGCCCTCGCCTTCCGCCAGGTCCACGACCATGCGGCCCTCCACGATCACGCAGACGGCCGCGCCGACTTCGCCCCTCGAGGCGAAGTTCTCCCGAAACGCGTCTTCGACGGCGGCGAAGGCGGGATCGACGCTCACAGCCAGGTCGGGTAGAGGGCGACGAGACCCTCGGTCACCCGCCGCTCGAGCTCGTCGTCGCGGGCGGGGTCGCCGTGGTCCATCCAGCCGAGAACGGCCTGGACCACGTAGTCGACCGACAGGGCGGTGGCCCACCGGTGGAGGGCGGGGTCGGGCAGCAGCGCCCCGACCAGGGCGTCGACGGCGGAGACGGCCCGGTCGTGGAAGTCGTCAGCGAAGGCCGCGAACTCGGGCTCCCGAGCGGCGTGGCGCCACAAGAGGCGGAAGCCGTCGGGGTCCTCACGGGCCACGACCACCATCGCGTGGACGGCGAAGCCGGGCTCCTCGGCTCGGCGCTCGAACCCGGCCAGGAACTCGTCCCGGAGCCGGTCCCGGACCCCGGTCAGCACGGCCCGGTACAGATCGGCCTTGGTGGCGAAGTTGCGGTAGACGATCAATCGGCTGACACCGGCCTCAGCGGCCACGTCGTCCATCGAGGTCCCGGCGAATCCCGTGCGGGCGAACGCCGTCGCCGCGGCCCGCCGGAGCTGGGCCTGGCGCTCGGGGCGGCGCAGGAGGGTGCGAGCTTGCGACTGTATACAGGTGAGTATACAGTTGGTCCCGACGACGAGGGGGATTCGACGTGCAGCTGACCTACGACGAGGCCGAGCTCCTCGCCTCGCACGACTACGAAGAGCCATTGATCGCCGCCGGCGTCCGCTGCCACGGGGGGTTCGACGCTGACGGCGCCTACGTCTCGCCCCGCACCCGCCATCGCGTTCCGGCCATCAGGGCGTGGCAGGCCAACCACCGGGCCACCTTCGGCACCGACCTCCTGGACGTGCCCCTGGCGACCTGGCCCAGCCACTACCCCAATGTGGCCCAGGCCCGCTTCCTGATCGAGTCCGGCCTGCCCGAGCCCATCATCGACACGCTGACCCGCATCGGGACCGTCGAGGGCTTCGGCGGCATGATCCGCCTCTCCCCGGTGCCCGACCGACGCCGCACGTTCGCCGAGGACACCGACGGCACCGCGCTGGCCCACCTCACCACGGGCCTGTTCGAGGCCCACGCCCGGGACGAGGCCGGCTACGACCCCGAGAACGGTGAGGCCGAGGGCGGCCACAAGCAGATGTGGTTCGCGGCACGCGACGTCGCCTTCGGCGATCCCCCCAGCGAGGACGAGACCGACCTGATGCTCCGGCGGATGGGCATCGGCCAGCTGGCCAAGGCCGCCCCCCAGCGTCTCTGGCCCGACGACGTCTCCGTCGACCTCGAGATGCTGGTCGAGCGGATGACGCGTCTGCTCCTCATCGAGATATCCGCCTTCCACACCTTCGCCTGGGCCGAGACGTTGCTCGACGACCCCGGCCTGGTCGCCGGCGATGGCGAGGCGGCCCGCCTCATCGCCTACATCCGGGCCGACGAGACCCCCCATGTCGAGTACCTGAAGACCGTGCTGACCGAGATGCGGGACCGCACGGTCGTCGGCTCGAAGCGGGAGCACGCCGGCGCCGACCTGATCGGTCGCACCTGGGACCGGGCCCTGGCCCAGTCCCTCGGTGAGCGCCACCAGGCCGCCATCGACACCTTCCGGTCCGAGGTCGCCCATGCCGCGTCCTCACGGCCGGACGCCGCCGACCTGATGGCCCACTTCGATGCGTTGGCTGACCCGGCTGCGGAGGCCGCAGCATGAAGTTCGGCATCTTCTACGAGCACCAGCTGCCCCGCCCCTGGACCGAGGACAGCGAACGCCGGCTCATCCAGGACGCCCTCGACCAGGTCGAGCTCGCCGACAAGCTGGGCATCGAGTACTGCTGGGAGGTCGAGCACCACTTCCTCGAGGAGTACTCCCACAGCTCGGCCCCCGAGGTCTTCCTCGCCGCGGCCAGCCAGCGGACCAAGGACATCCGCCTGGGCCACGGGATCATCCAGACCGCTCCTGGCTACAACCATCCGGCCCGGACCGCGGAGCGGGTGTCGATGCTCGACCTCGTCTCCAACGGTCGGGTCGACTTCGGCTCGGGCGAGTCCTCCTCCGAAGCCGAGCTTGGCGGGTTCCGCATCGACCCCATGGTCAAACGAGACCAGTGGCTGGAAGGTCTCCAAGTCGCGGTCCGCTGCATGACCGAGACCCCCTTCACCGGTCACGACGGCACGTATGTCTCGATGCCGCCTCGCAACGTCGTGCCCAAGCCCGTCCAGAAGCCCCACCCGCCCCTGTGGGTGGCCTGCTCGCGCCGGGACACGATCATGCTGGCCGCCGAGCTCGGCATCGGTGCCCTGACCTTCGCGTTCATCGACCCCGAGGAGGCCCGCCAGTGGATCGGCGACTACCGGCAACGTCTGGCCGACAAGGGGGTGGCCGTCGGGAAGGCCGTCAACCCGTCCGTCGCCTGCGTGACCCCGATGATGTGCGCCAAGGACGAAACCGAGGCCCTGGCCATGGGGCTCGAGGGCGGCAACTTCTTCGGCTACTCGCTGGCCCACTACTACATCTTCGGCGAGCACCAGCCGGGTACGACCGACGTGTGGCAGGAGTTCCTGGAGCGCCGCGAAGAGATGGGCTACTCCCCCGAGGCGGCCATCGCGGCCGAGCAGGAGACGCTCGGCGCCAAGCTCATCGCCGGTGAGCGCGAGGGCCTACGGGGCGCGGTCGGCACACCCGACCAGCTCCGCGAGTTCCTCCGCCGCTATGAGGAGGCGGGCGTCGACCAGCTCATCTTCGTGATGCAGGCGGGGAAGAACCGCCATGAGGACATCATGGCCAGCCTCGAGCTCTTCGGGACCGAGGTCCTGCCCGAGTTCAAGGAGCGCGACGAGGCCGCCAGCATGGCGAAGGCCCGCGAGCTCGAACCCGTGATCGAGCAGGTCTTGGCCCGCAAGGTGGATGACGCCCCCCTGCTGCCCGAGGGGTATTCGATGAAGGCGTACCCGAAGCAGATGATGGAGGCGGCGGGCGCCGACGAGTCGTTCCTGCAGCAGATCGCCGACAAGACCGCCGTGGGCGACAGCGAGGCGCTGGGTCAGCTCGGCTGAGTCGGGTCCGGGTCCTTCAGCGGCAGCTGGTCGCCATCACGACGTTGCCCTCGCGGGACAGGTCGGCGCCCACCTCCGTGGCCCAGGGACCCAGGGAGTCCTCGAACTCGTCGAGATCACCGGCGATGGCCATGCGAAGGCAGGCCAACTCGCCGTCCCGCCACAACACGCTGCTGTCGCCGTCCCATTCGGGTGTCGACTCTGCGCCGCTGTCGATCGAGGTGAGCACATGGAGCAGGAACTGGCCGACCACCCCTTCGTCGACGGCGTCCTCATCGGCCTCGGGCACGGGCACGTCGACGACGACATCACGGTCGGGCCAGTCGTCGGGCTCGAGGATCTGCTCGCTGGTCGTCGGCGGCTGACGCAGCGCCTGGTCGATCGCCGCGTTTCCGCCCTGCTCGAAGATGCTCTCGACGAAGGCCGTCCCGGTGACGTAGATGAACTGCTGCTGGGCGAGGAGGATGGCGGGGAAGGCGTCGAGGTCGATGCCGGCCACGAGAGCCTGTTGCTCGGCGTCCGCCTGCGCCCGTTCGTCGTCGGTCAGGGTCGCCGAGTACGAGGCGTCGACCCGGCTGGCGCTGCCCTCGACCAAGGCGGAGAAGGCGAGGCCGGACTCGTCGAAGGCGTCGTCCAATGCAGGGCGGTCCAACTCGAAGTGCTGGTCCTCGAGGGCGTGGGTGAGCTCGTGGACGAGGGTGATGCGCAGGTTCGGGGTTTCCGCTGAACCCCGCACCACCATCGCACCGGTCGCCGGGTCGTAGTAGCCGAGGGAGCCGACAGCGGCGAACTGGCTGACAACATCGACGGGGTCGGTTTCCGCCGGCCACAGCCCGACGGCCTGGAGCGCGGCGGCCGAGTTCTCGAGGTCCTCCCGGGTGTCCACCAGGTCCTCCGCGAAGTCGCTCTCGGCCCGGTCGGCATAGGCGTCATCGTCCAAGATCTCGAGGTCGATGTCCTCCTGGAACTCGAGACCGCGCTCCTCCTCGACGAACGCCTGCAGGTCGGGGATGAGCGTGTCCAACGCCGCCTCGTCGACCGGCTCCTCGGCAACCGAGGTCGCGGTCGGCACCGAGAGGGGTGCGTTCGCCTCGTCGGGGGCCTCCGGGCCCGAGCCACCATGGTCACGGGTGAGCAGGAACGCGCCGATCATTGCGGCGACGACCACGAGGGCGACGGCGGCGATGGTCGCCACCAGTCGCCGGTTCGCCGCTTCGCCGGCCAGAACGCGCTCTCGGTCCGTGAAGAGCGTCGACTCGTCGGAGGAGTCCGCCGGCCCGGACGGGTCCTCAGCCAGGGGCGGCGGTCCCGACGGACCGGACACCGGGGGCCCGGGTGGCATCTCCATGGCCGATCAAGGTACCGACCGCCGTCGCCACCTGGCCGCGTACCGTGGAGCCATGGCCAGCCGCTTCGCTGCTGACTCGGTCATCCGTCGGGTCGACGCCGAGGGGACGATCCTGCTCGGTGGCGGTCGGGCACTCCTCCTGCAGCTCGCCCACCCGAAGGTGGCGGCGGGTGTGGCCGAGCACAGCGACTTCGAGGGCGATCCGCTGCGCCGCCTGCGCGGGACGCTGGAGGCGACCTACACGATCGTGTTCGGCACCGACGCGGCGGCCGAGGCCGTCGCCCGGCGGGTCAGGACCATCCACGACCACGTCACGGGTCCGGGCTACGCCGCCAATGACCCAGCACTGCTCTGCTGGGTCAACGCCACCCTGGTCGACACGGCGGTCACGGTGTACGAGGCCGTCCACGGCCGCCTGCGCGAGGACGAGAAGGAGTCCTACTACCAGGACTCGACGCACGTGGCTGAGGTCCTCGGTTGCCCTCGGGCCGCCCAGCCCGCGGACTGGCGGGCCTTCAAGCGCTATTGGGCCGAGACCGTGGCCGGTCTCGAGGTCAGCCCCACAGCGCACCGGCTGGCGGAGTCGATCTTCGCCCCTGACCTCCCGTGGATCACGGGGCCACCCGTCGCCCTGGCCCGTTTCCTTACCGTGGGCACCCTGCCTCCGGCCATCCGGGACCAGTACGGGTTCCGTTGGCGGACCTCGGACCGCCTGGCGCTCGACGCCGGCACGGCCGTGGCCCGGCGGCTCGTACCCCTGGTCCCCCGCCCCGTCCGCCGCATCCCCCAGGCGGTGTTGACGGGTGATCAGCGCAGATAGATCGGGAACAGGCCGCCCCAACGGTCGCCCCGCTCCCGCTGACTCTGCGATCCGACGTTGGCGCCGTGGAACATCCGGCCCCCGGCCGCGACGGTTCCGCCCTCGCTGCCGTAGGCCAGCACCACGGCCCCGGCGTCCGCCGCTCGCGGGTGGTCCTCGCCGGGCACGCCGATGACGAGGTCGCCGTAGCGGTTGCCGTCCAGGTCGCCGATGGCCACCGACGCGCCGAACACATCGAGCGCCTCGACCTTGTCGGCCAGCCCGGTCGTGGCCGTGCCGGCGTGGAACTGGCGGCTACGGACACCCGTCAGTCCCGACGGGCCGCCGTAGAGAGCCAGCACCGCTCCGGTCCGGGAGGCGGCCCCGACCGCCTGGCCGGCGATGCCGACGAGGAGGTCGGCGACGCCGTCGTCGTCCAGATCCCCGAGCGCCAGGCCGGAGCCGAGCCGGTCCCCTGGCTGGGCCGCTCCGGCCACATCCGCCGAGTCCGCGTGGAGGTAGCGACTCCCGGCCGGACCGATGCCCTGGGCCGAACCCCTCAGGACGTACAGAGCCCCGGCGTCGGTTGCCCCTGCGACGTCCTGCCCGACGGCGCCGACCACGACGTCGGCGAAGCCGTCGCCCTGCACGTCACCCATGGCCAGCGTGATACCCATCTGGTCACCCGCGCGGCCGTCCCCGGCAACCATCGGCGTGTCGGCACCGAATTCGGCGCTGCCTTCCCCGCGCAGGCCCGGGCGGGTGCCGGTGGCGGCTCGGCCCCGGAGGATCAGGACCGAGCCGGTGTCCCTGCTGACCGGGAAGCCCACATCGGGCGTGTCCTCGCCGGGGATGCCGACGGCGAGATCGTCGATCAGGTCGCCGTTGGCGTCGCCGGCGGCCAGAGCCACTCCAAGGCGATCGCCCGCCTCGGCATCACCGGCGACCGGGCCGACGCCGCTCGTCGCCGAAGTCAGCTCTCGGCCAGCCGTGCTGAGCCCGGTGAGAGATCCGCTGAACACCGTCACCGCGCCGGCCACGGCTACGCCGGTCACGTCCTCGCCCGGCGCGCCGACAGCCAGGTCGTCGAAGCCGTCGCCGTCGAAGTCGCCCGTGGCCAGGGACGCCCCGAACTGGTCTCCACTCTCACTGCGAACCCCTGCCAGTTGCCGGCCCCGGGGATGAGGTAGCAGGCCCTCGGCCGAGCCCTGGACCACGATCACCTCGCCGGCGGCTCTCGCCCCGTCGATCGTGGCGGCCGGCGCGCCGACGGTCACGTCGTCGAACCCGTCGCCGTCGAAGTCGCCCGTGGCCACGGCGGCGCCGAACACCTCGTTGCTCTGCTGGACGCCCGGCACGGGTGTGCCCGCGGGATAGCCCTGGAAGATCCGCTCAGCGCCGGCGTCGCTTACCCCAGCCCCCTCAGGGCCGGCGCCGTAGAGCACGAAAGCGCCGCCACTGTCGATGGCGTTGCCCGTGTCCTCCCCAGGGATCCCGGTGATCACGTCGTCCACGCCGTCGCCATTGACGTCGCCGGTGGCGACACCGGGACCGCCCCAGTAGAGGCTGGTGTTGTCCACGGCGAAGCTGTCGTTGCGGATGCGCGTCCCGTAGGGGGTGGACCACCACGACGTATGGCCGCTCACGTTCGGGTAGGCGAGGAGGCGCCCATTGAAGACCCCGTACATCACGCCCGGGTCCTTCTGGCCGCCGCCAGCCGTCCGCTCCTCGTAGTGGAGGTGCGGCGAGGTGGTCTGGCCGGACCTGCCCGACCGGCCGATGAGCGTCCCCCGCTCCACCCGCTGACCGACGGTCACGAGCTCGGCGGACAAGTGGTAGTAGCGGGAGTGGATGCCGTCGTCGTGCCGGATGTCGACGTAGGTGCCGCGCGCGTCTCCGGCCGAACCGGCCACGGCGATGCGGCCGGGCCCCGAGGCGTAGACCCTGGTGCCCACGGGCATGCCGATGTCGAGGGCCGGGTACCCGTGGTGCCCGATGCAGCCGGAGTTGCCCGGGTTGCCGTTCGTGCACCAGAGCTCGTGATCGCCCAGGAACGGCACCCAGTTGGCGTCCTCGTTCTGACCGGCTTCGACGAGCGGAGTGGCCTCGGCCGGGCTGGGCGGATCCGGGTAGGCATCCGCGTCCTCGTAGGCGGCGCCTTCCGGGGCCGGTGCCGCGGCTGCGGAGACACCGAATGGCGTGAGAAGGGCGCCGACGCCGAGAAGCGCGACGAGCAGGGTGCGGGACGTAAGCAGCATCAGGTCGGCAGAGCCGATCCTGAGGGTACGGGACACCCGCGGCGAGCCGCACGGCCACCTCCTACGATCCGGGCCATGATCCAGGTGTCACCCCGCCCGTCACTCGCGCCGTACCCGGAGCTCGCTGTCAGCGAGCTGTTGGAGAACGCGGCGGGGGCCTGGCCGGAGCGCATCGCCCTGGTCGACGGGATCACCGACGCCGAGTACACGTTCGCGCGGGTCTGGGAGGCCTCGCGGGGCGTGGCCCGCTCCCTGCAGGACGAGGGGATCGAGCCGGGCGACCGCGTCGGCATCGTCGCCCCCAACTCGCCGGAGTGGGTCGTCGCCTTCCACGGTGCCCTAATCGCCGGCGCCACCGTCACCACGCTGAACCCGCTCTACAAGGAACGCGAGATCGCCCACCAGTTCGGCGATTCCGCGCCCAAGGCCGTCTTCGTCGCCGACGTCACCGAGGACACCACCCGCGAGGTGTGGGGCGACGAGGGCGGCTTCCACCACACGGCCGAGGTCTGGGATCTGGCGGCGACCGCCGCCGGAGACCCCGCCCCGGTGACCATCGAGCCGATGAGCGACCTGGCCGCCCTCCCCTACTCCTCCGGGACCACTGGAGCGCCCAAGGGAGTCATGCTCAGCCACCACAACATCACGAGCAACGTGCAGCAGATCCGCGGGACCGGCCTCATCCCGGACGGCTCGGTGATGATCGACTTCCTGCCGTTCTTCCACATCTACGGCCTGACCGTCCTGATGCTCTGCGGCCTGGCCAGCGGGTCCAAGCAGGTCGTCCTGCCCGGCTTCGACCCCCAGCGCTTCGTGGACCTCACCCAGAGCCACCGAGCCACCAACCTCTTCCTTGTGCCGCCCGCCATGTTGGCCTTGGCCAACATGGGTGACCAGCTCGGCGCCGACCTGAGCAGCGTGCGCTACGTGCTGTCGGGGGCGGCTCCCCTGCCGATCGACGTGGCCCGCCGGGTGGCGGAGCACTACGACGTCGAGGTCGTCCAGGGCTACGGCATGACCGAGGCCAGCCCGGTGACCCACATCAGCCTGCTCGGCCACGACAAGCCGGGCACCGTCGGGCCGCCCGTTGCGGACACGCGCCAGAAGGTGGTCGACCTGGCTACCGGGGAGGAGCTGGGCATCGGCGAGACCGGTGAGCTGCTCATCCAGGGCCCGCAGGTCATGGCCGGCTACTACCAGCGCCCCGACGCCACCGAGGAGAGCCTGCTGACCGACGCCGACGGCGTCTGGTTGCGCACCGGCGACATCGTGACCGTCGACGAGGACGGCTTCGTCACCATCCGAGACCGGGCCAAGGAGATGATCAAGTACAAGGGGTACCAGATCGCGCCGGCCGAGTTGGAGGCCGTCCTCATCGAGAATCCCGACATCGCCGACGCCGCCGTCATCCCCAAGGACAGCGGCAACGGGATGGACGAGATCCCGAAGGCCTTCGTGGTCCTTCGGGAGGGCGCGACGCTGTCGGCCGACGAGGTCATGGCCTACGTCGACGAGCGGGTCGCGCCCTACAAGAAGGTACGCGAGGTGGCCTTCATCGAGGCCATCCCGAAGAATCCGAGCGGCAAGATCCTGCGCCGCGAACTCAAGGAGAAGGAGCGCGCGTCCTCATGAGTGACCTTCCTGCCCTGTTGCACCCGTTCGCCAAGCCATCGGCGCCGCGGGACCACTTCGTCACCGTCGTCCGGGGCGACGGAGCTCTCGTCTGGGACGCGGACGGCAACGAGTACGTCGACGGCATGGCCAGCCTGTGGTTCGCCAACGTCGGCTATGGCCGGGCCGAGGTGGCTGACGCCGTCGCCGCCCAGGTCAGGACGCTGCACGCCTACCACTGCTTCGACCCGTTCACCAACGGCCCGGCCGACGCCCTCGCTGAACGGCTTGCCGCCCTCGCCCCGGTGGACGACCCACGGATCTTCCTGGTCAGCTCCGGCTCGGAGGCCGTCGACACCGCCATGAAGCTGGCCAAGGCGGCCCACATCCAGGCGGGTCGACCCGAGCGGACGCTCATCGTCAGCCGGTCGGCGGGCTACCACGGCGTGACCTATGGCGGGACCTCAGCCCAGGGCATCCCCGACAACCGGGCCGGGTTCGGCGAACTTCTGCCCGATGTGGTGAACGTCGCCGGCGACGACATCGAGGCCATGGCCATGCTCTTCACCGAACGGGGCGACGAGGTGGCCGCCGTCATCAGCGAGCCGGTCCAGGGGGCGGGGGGAGTGTTCCCCCCTCCCGAGGGCTACCTGACCCAACTCCGACGCTTGTGCGACGACCATGGGGCCTTCCTGATCCTGGACGAAGTCATCTGTGCCTTCGGACGCCTCGGTCGTTGGTTCGGGGCCGAGCACTACGAGGTCCGTCCCGACCTCATAACGTTCGCCAAGGGGGTCACCTCCGGCTACGTGCCCCTCGGCGGTGTCGTGCTGGGCGAGCCCGTGCACACCGCGCTGGCCTCCGACCCGACGTTCATCCTCCGTCACGGTCACACCTACTC
>DATDAH010000201.1:0-11694 GCA_036525535.1 Acidimicrobiales bacterium | reverse complement strand
TCCTTCCTTCCCTGCGAGAACGCTTCGAGATGCCGGCGTCCGACGCCGTCGAGCGCACCGAGCACCTGGTGCCGGGCGACCCCGAGGTCCCGCTGCGGATCTCCCGGGCCAAAGGGTCCGACCGCGCGCAGCCGGGTCTGTACTCGATGCACGGCGGCGGCTACGTCATCGGCAACAACACCATGGACGACCCGTTGTTCGACCGCCTGTGCCCGACACTCGGTGTCGTCGGCTTGTCCGTCGAGTACCGGCTGGCCCCCGAGACGCCCTACCCGGGCCCGCTGGAGGACTGCTATCGAGGCCTGACGTGGATCCACGAGCACGCCGAGGAGCTGGGCATCGACCCGGACCGCATCGGGGTCATGGGCCTCAGCGCCGGCGCCGGCCTGGCCGCCGCCCTCGCCCTGCTGGCCCGTGACCGGGGCGAGGTGCCCGTCGCCTTCCAGGTCCTCGACTCGCCGATGCTCGACGACCGTCAGGTCACCGCATCGAGTCGGCAGGACGGGCTGCCGGTGTGGAGCCGGCGCTCGAACGAGTTCGGTTGGCGGTCCTACCTCGGGGACCTCTACGGCACCGATGACATCCCCTACACCGCGGCGCCGTCCCGGGCGACCGACCTGTCGGGCCTGCCGCCTGCGTTCGTGTCCGTCGGTGCCGTCGACGGGTTCCGCGACGAGGACGTCGACTACGCCCTCCGCCTGAACCAGGCCGGGGTGCCGACCGAGCTGCACGTCTACCCGGGCGCCTGCCACGGCTACCAGCTCGCCGCCGACGCCCCGGTGGCGAGACAGGGTCGCCGGGACGTCGAGGAGTGGCTGGCCCGACAGCTCGCCTGAAATCGCAGTATCCACTGGACGAGAGGCACGTTTCCGCCTATCGTCACTCTTGATGGCGCTCTATCCCAAGCCCGCCGAGGGCAGCTGGACCGAGCACTACCCGGACGTTGGGATCGGCACCGTCTCTTACGAGGACTGCGTGTCACCGGTTTTTTACGAGGTCGAGCGGGACGCCGTCTTCAAGCGGGCCTGGCTCAATGTCGGCCGCGTCGAGGACGTGCCCCGCAACGGGAGCTTCCTCACCAAGGAACTGGAGGTGGCGAAGACCTCGATCATCGTGGTGCGCGACCTCGACGGCCAGGTGCGGGCGTTCCACAACATGTGCCGGCATCGAGGGAACAAGCTGGTGTGGAACGACTTCCCCGGTGAGGAAGTGAGCGGCACCTGCCGGGCGTTCACCTGCAAGTACCACGGGTGGCGTTACGGACTCGAGGGGGCGTGCACCTTCGTGCAGCAGGAGGAGGAGTTCTTCGACCTCGACAAGGCCGACCTCGGACTCGCCCCGGTGCACTGCGACGTGTGGGCCGGGTTCATCTTCGTGAACCTGGCCGACGAGCCGGAGCAGCCGCTCCGGGAGTTCCTCGGCCCGATGATCACCCCGCTGGAGGGCTACCCCTTCGAGCACCTGTCCGAGCGCTACGACTTCCGCGCCGACGTGGACTGCAACTGGAAGGTCTTCCTCGACGCCTTCCAGGAGTACTACCACGTGCCCATCCTCCACTCGCAGGAGGCCACGCCGGCGGCTCGACCGATGATGAACGGCTTCGAGGCCCCGCATTACCAGCTCGACGGCCCCCACCGAATGGTCACCACCTCGGGCGCCCCTCGCCGCAAGTGGCCGGCCGACTACCAGTACCCGATCGAGACGGCGACCCGCAGCGGCCTGTTCGGCCCCTGGGACGAGCCCGACTTGGGCGACGACCTCCCCGGCACCAACCCGGGGGGCGTCGACCAGTGGGCCATCGACAACTTCCAGGTCTTTCCGAACTTCGAGATCCTGATCTGGGCCTCCGGCTGGTACCTCACGTACCGCTACTGGCCCACGTCCCACAACACGCACCGGTTCGAGGGCACGCTCTTCTTCCCCCCGGCGAAGACCGCCAGCGAACGGGTGGCCCGGGAGTGCGCGGTGGTCATGTTCAAGGAGTTCGCGCTGCAGGACGCCGGCACCCTCGTGGGGACCCAGCGGGCGCTCGAGACCGGGGCGGTGGGTGACACGTTCCCCCTCTGCGACCAGGAGCTGCTGGTGCGCCACCTCCACCAGTCCGTCGGCGACTGGGTCGAGGACCACGAGCGCCGGCGATCCGAGGTCTGAACCGATGGCCGACCCCCTCCTCCCTGCCGCGTTCTCGGACCTGGAGCCGTTCGCCCAGACGTGGTGCCTCGCCACCGAGTCCGAGCGCTACGCCCGGCGCATCGCCGGCACCTTCCCGGAGATGCAGGCCTTCTACGACGCCGGCTTCCCCCGGATCCAGGACGCCCTCGCTTACTGCGACAAGTTCCCCCTCGACGACCTCCCGGATGACGCCCGGCACCTGCTCCAGCTCGTGCACTCGGTCGTCATGGTGGCCATGTGCGTCGAGATCTGGCACCAGCCCCGGGTCATCGACGGCGCCGACGCCGAGCTCCACCGCATCGCCGAGCCCCTCCCCTGACCGAGGTGGGTTTCGAGCTCTCCTGCGGGCTGCCCCCGGGCCCTGGCTTCGCCGACCTCGTCGCGCTGGCCGAGGAGCTGGACTACGCCCGGGCGTGGATCTATGACTCCTCGCCGCTGTGGGAGGACCCGTTCGTCCACCTCGCCCTGGCCGCGGAACGGACCAGCCGCATCGGCCTCGGCACCGCCGTCCTGATCCCCGAGCAACGGTCGGTCATGACCATGGCGTCGGGGATCGCCACCATCGCCCGCCTCTCCGAAGGGCGCCTCCGCGCCTGCTTCGGCACGGGCCTCACCGCCCGCCTGGCGGTGGGGCAACGGCCCATGAGGCTGCCGGCCCTCGAGGACTACGTCACGGCGCTCCGCCAGCTCCTCGCCGGTGAGACCGCGATCGTCGACGGAGCGCCGACCCGGATGCTCCACGCTGACGGTTTGGCCGAGCCACGACCCATCGAGGTCCCGTTGTGGCTGAGCGTGTTCGGGCCCCGCGGCATCGCCCTGGCTGATGGCATCGCCGACGGGATCATCGGACCGCCCCACCCCACGCTCCCGGCCGCCATGATCGTGTCCGGCACGGTGCTCGAGGACGGCGAGGAGGCGGGCGCCGACCGAGTCCGGGAGGCGATCGGCCCCTGGCGGGTCGTCGACTGGCACAACGCGTACGCCACCAGCGGTGCCGAGGCCGTCGACGCCCTCCCCGGGGGCGCCGGTTGGCGGGAGGCCCTCGAGGCCCTCGCCCCGGAGGGCGAACGCCACCTGTTGGCCTTCGAGGGCCATGTGACGCACCTGACCGACCGCGACCGACCGCTCCTCGAGCACATCGACCTGAAGGCCACGGTCGGCGACGTCGGGCGCGTCTCCCGGCAGCTCTCGCGCCTGGCCGATGCGGGCTTCGCGGAGATCATCTACACGCCCACGGGGCCCGACGTCGCCCGCGAGCTCCGGGCCTTCGCCGCCGCACGACCGACCTGATGCCTACGCCACCCGTAGGGCGTCGAGGTGCTTGGCGGCCACGGTCCAGAGGTCGGCGGCACACGCACCACAGGGGCGCTCGGCCACGGCCTGACGTGCGGTCTCGTTGCCGTAGAGCACCAGATCCATCCAGTTGATGCCGATCTCGGCCGCCTCGGCCAGGATCCCGGTGTCGGTCGACACCAGGACATGGTCGCCCGAGGCCCGGCTGGCCACGAAGCCCGGCACGCCGGCGGGCAGCACCTCGTAGTCCTGAAGCGCCTGAGGATGGGCGAGGTCCTCGGAGGCCCCCACGGCGAAGCCGACCGGGACGGACACGTGGGTCATGACCGCCGCGGCCTGCTCCCGCGTCGCGCCGGGCCCGACGCTGGAGCCGGAGAGCACGAACACCGCTCGCACACGATCGTCCTGTCCGGCCAGCGCCAGCGAGGTGATCCCGCCACAGGAGTTGCCCGCGGCGACCACCCGCTCGACGTCGAGGTGACCCGCGTAGGCGCTGGCCGCATCGTCCTGGGCGACGGCCCAGTCGATCGCCTTCGCCTGGTCCTCAGCGGTGGTGAGATCGGTCGCGGTCAGCGGTGCCTCAGGGGGTGGCTCGGTGATCGCCACCACGAAGAACCCCGCCGCCGCCCACCGCTCGAGGAGGGTCTGCCAGGTCGCGTCGTGGCGGAAGCACCCACCGTTCGCCCAGACCACGACCGGGAGCGGCGCACCGGTCGCTTCGAGGTCACTCGGCCGGTAGATGTTGTAGCCCGGGAGGCCAGGCGCGGGCTCCACCGTGGTGGCCAACGAACGGCTGCTGGCCGGAGGGGGTGTCGTGGTCATCGTCACGGCCTCCAAGGTCGCCGCGGGTGCGGCGTCGTCCGCGTTGTCCCCGCTACAGCCGGCCAGGCACAGCAGGCCGACGGCCGCGATAGCGGCCACGCGGTCCCCCATCGTCTAGCTGACGACCACCCGGACCCGGCCGAGGTTCAGGACACGGGCGAAGGGTGAGTCGACGACGCCTTGGCGCTGGCTGGCGACCCGCAGCGCCGGGAAGTAGGTGCCCGGCTCGCGGAAGGCGTAGGTCGTCGACAGCCGCAGGTGGGTCGCCGACCCGTCGACCCCTTCCGTCGGATGGGGGAAGTCGCCGGCCCCCTCGAAGTCCCACTCGGCGGTCACGATGGTGCCCGTCCCCGCCGGCACCTCGACCTCGGCGGTGAACTCGACGTCCTCGCCGGTGGCGACCTCGGCCCGGGACCGACCGTTGGCCGCCACCCTGACCACCGCCTGGATGCTCTTGCGCTCCGCCGCGGTGTCGGGCACGACCACCTGACCGTCCACCACCTCATAGCTGGTGGAGGCCGGCGGGACCCGGCCGTTCTCCACCCACGCGCTCAGGTCGCGGAGGGCCTGTTGGAGCACGCCGGCGTAAGAGACGGCCCGCGTGGTCCGCACCGGACGCGGGTCATCCGGCAGCACGGTGGGCGAGGTGTGCATGGCGTGCTCGATGAACCAGACCCGGTAGTGGTCGTCGAGGCGATCGCCCAGCGCCTCTTGGACGCGGGACCGGTACCAGTCGGCCTGCCACGGCGAGCAGGTCTCGTCCATCAGGGCCTCGACCACGATCATCTTCCCGGTGAAGCGACCGCTCTGGATCGAGCCCCCGCCGCCCCGCGCGAACCGCATGCCGATGATCTCGGGACGCTGGGGGTAGATGGGCTCGCCGCCGGAGCAGAACTGGGCGAAGGTCGGGTACTCCTCGATGTCAGGCACCTGGTGGCGGTGGTAGGTCTGCGAGGCGAGGTAGATCGAGTTGTCCACCCGCACCTCGTCACCCGCCTTGAACCGGCGCATGGCGTCGAAGTTGTTCTCCCCGAAGCCGGTCATGACCAAGTCGCCGATCACCTGGGCGATGTGCAGCATCGCGCCCTTGCCGTCCCCGCTGTTGAGGATGAGGGACGCACCCTGGAGGTTGCCTTCGGGCAGGTCGGCCAGACGCAGCGCGGCCGGCATGTCGTGCTCGCTGTCGCCGAACATCGCCGACATCGACATCGGCAGGCCGAGCTCGGTCGCCTCGGACTGGAGCACGACCTGGCTGATGGTGGTGTCGTGCTGGACGCGGGCGGCGGCCAGCGAGGCGGGGGGATCGGCCCCGAGATAGCCGGGCTCGGACCAGAACAGGTCGAAGTAGTCGGGGTCGAAGCCGATGACCTGGTCGATCAGGCTGCAGAAGACCCCGGTGTACCCGGCGGCGACCCGGTCGACGTCGAACCAGACCTCGAGAGGGAACCCCATCCGGGTCACTTCGGCCAGGGCGTCGCGCTGCTCGACCGTCAAGCCGGCCCAGGGGTCACCGCTACCGCCCACTTCGACGGCGTCGACGATCTGGGGGAACACGTCGTGCAGGATCCGGATGGCGTGGGCCTGGACGGTGAACAGGTTGGGCAGGCTCAGCGGCGAGCCGTGGACGAAGGGCACCGCCCCGTCCCACACGTCGACGGTGTTCTCGATGCAGCCGATGGTCTTGTAGGCGCCGCCACTGCCTCCGTACACGTAGCCGTAGGCGCGGTGCTCGCCGTACATCGTCGCGGCAAGCACCCGGGAGTACCGGGCCACCGCGGCGCTGGCCCGGTAGCCGACCAGCGTGGTGTCGTCGCCGGGGAACATGACCGTGCGGCCCAGGTTCGACTCGACGAGGTAGCCACCGCTGTCGACCGCGAAGTCGATGGACGCGCCCATCATCCCGCCCAGGATCATCGGCGCCGCGTTCTCGAACCCCGAGATCGGCATGAGGGGCTGGAAGAACCGCCCCTCGTAGAGCTCCTCGGGCGGGAAGTACATCGAGAACTTCGTCTCGGTCCCTTCGAATCCCCCGTGGACGTACCGGTGGCGGACCGGGTCGTCCCGCCACTCGTCGACGTCCACGAACGGGCTGGTGAACTGCGGGTCCTTGGACCCGATCGGCGCACTGCTCACGTGAAGTCCCCCTGGTCGAAGTCGCGCCTCGGGCGCAGGCGATCGTCACGGACTGTAGGGGCGTTCCTCCTGGCGGCAAAGCGGCGCTTCTCCGACGAGAACCCGGTTCGCGACGCGCCCTGTCCCGCCCGTCAGAGGCGAGGGAGGACGTCGGTCTCGATCAGCCGCAAGGACCGCCAGGCGGCGTCGGGGGCGAGCCCGCCGCACAGGGGCTGCAGGCCGAGGTAGCCGCTGGTACCGAGCAGTTCGACCGCCTGGTCCGGGGTCAGGATGCGGTAGTTCCCGTTCTCGGCGCGGAGCTCCTCCACGGTCGTGGCCCACGAGCGGGTGACCGCGTCGTGGTCGTCGCCCAGCCATGCCGCGTACGCCACGGCGTCGTGGAGCAGGTGGGGCCCGATCTCGGCCCACGTCGCGTCCACGTCCTCGGCGATGAAGACCGAGCTCGGTGATGCCCCCGACGGGATCATGCAGCCTGCCGGCGGGCGGCCGACCCGCTCGGCCTCGGCCCCGTAGACCTCGGCCAGGTCCGGGCGGTCGGCCTCGCCGATGAAGTCGAGACCGAAGCGCGCGGCACGGCGGGCCGCGGCAGGCGAGCCGCCGCCGTACGCCAGCTTCATGCCCCCTTCGGTGTAGGGCAGGGGCCGAACGGCCCCGGTGCGGCCCCGCCAGGTCACGGTCTCGCCCGCCAAGGCGGCCTGCAGCACCTCGAGCCGCTCCTCCATCTCCGCGCCGCGCTGTCGCGGGTCGATGCCGAACATGGCGAACTCCTCGGGCCGGTACCCGAGCCCGATGATCGGCAGGACCCGGCCCCGGCTCAGGTGGTCGAGGACGTTGAGGTCCTCGGCCAGCTTGATCGGGTCGTACATCAACAGGAGCAGGGCGGCGATGCTGATGCCGACGTTGGACGTCCGCGCCGCCACTGCGGCGGCCATCACCAGCGGCGAGGGCAGGTAGCCGTCCTCGGACCCGTGGTGCTCGGAGATGACCACGCCGAGACAGCCCTTGTCCTCGGCCCACTGAGCCATGTCGAGGGCGGCGGCGTACAGGTCAGCCGGTGGCGTCGGGCCCGGAGCCCGCAGGTCGAAGCGCATGAGGAACACGGCGCGAGTCTTTCAGGCGCCCACGGTGCGGCCGGGCTCAGCCCGGGCGGTCACCCTGCCGGATGGCCCCCTCGACGAGCCCGATGACCCAGGCGATGACCCGGATCGCCGCGTCGCTCTCGATCTGCCAGTCGACCACCAGACGCTCGTAGGACCCGACGCTCCACAACACGTCGAACATGGCCGCCGCGAAGGCGCGTTCCGGTTCGGTCCAGTCGGGCGTCTGCTCGGCGACCGCGGCCAGGAGGGCCTGGCGCTGGCGTTGGTTGGCATCGGTGAGGGTCGGATCCAGCGGCGGGCGGGGCGCGAGGGGGTACGAGGCGACGTGTTCGAGGACCCGGGCGGTGTGGCCGGCGATGTCCTCGAGCGTCAGTCCGGCGAGGTCGACCCCCGCCTCCTCCTCCAGCCGGTGCATCACCGCGTCGCGCAGCCCCCGCTGGTCGCCGAACTGGCGGTAGACCGTCCGCTCGCTCACCCCGGCGCCCTCGGCGGCGGCCCGGATCGTCAACGCCCGCCAGTCCCGGATCGAGGAGGCGCGCAGCAGTTCCACGCCCGCCGTGATGATCCGCTCCCGTGAGGCCGCCACCTGCTGGCGGCGCTGGGCGCCGTCGTACTTGCGGGGGACGCGAGCTTCGGTCCGGTCGGCCACCGGGTCAGGCCAGCTTCGCGCCCCAGCCTCCGTCGACCGGGATGCAGGCCCCGCTGACGAACGACGCCCGATCCGACGCCAGGAAGGCGCCGACCTCGGCCACCTCCTCGGGCTGGCCGACTCGCCCGAGCGCGGCCTTGCCCTGGTACTCCGGGAGGTTCTCGGCACCGGCTGACATCGCGGTGACGATGAACCCGGGGCAGACGGCGTTGATGCGTATCCCCTCGGAGCCGTACTCGATGGCGCCCACCTTCGTGGCCCCGACGACCCCGTGCTTGGCCATCGTGTACACGCCGGTGTACGGCGACCCGCCCAGTCCGCCCAGCGAGGACCAGTTCACGATCGAGCCACCGCCGGACTCGAGCATGGCCCGGATCCCGTGCTTCATCCCGAGCACCACGCCCCGCAGGTCCACGTCCATCAACCGGTCGTAGTGCTCCATGGTGATGTCGGCGATCATGCAGGCGTCGGCGATGCCGGCCACGTTGAGCAACGCGTCCACCCGACCGTGGGCCTCGACGGCCGTGGCGATCATGGCCTCGACATCGGCCTCCTGGGTGACGTCGCAGTGCACCGCCAGGACGTCGTCGCCGACCGCGGCCGCCGTGTCCTGCTCGGCCCCCGTGACGTCCGCCGCCACCACGGTGGCTCCCTCACGGACGAAGACCTCGACCGAGGCCCGGCCCATCCCGGAGCCGGCCCCGGTGATGACCGCGATCTTGCCGTCCAACTCGCCCATCAGTGGACCTCGTTTCCTGTGGCTTCGGTGGGGATGTTGACCGGGAGCGTCTCCCAGCCCCGGACCGTGGACGTCGGGGCGAGCACGGCGCGCTCGCTCTCGACCTCCCACTCCGGGAAGCGGGACAGCACCTCGTCGAGGGCGACGCGACCCTCCAACCGGGCGAGCGCCGCGCCCAGGCAGAAGTGGATGCCGTAACCGAACGTGATGTGGGGACCGTCCTGGCGGTGGATGTCGAACCGGTCGCCGTCGCGGAACCGTCTGTCGTCCCGGTTGGCCGAGCCGATCAGGAACAGCATGGCGCTCCCGGCCGGCACGGTCTGGCCGTGGAACTCGACGTCGCGGGCCACGTAGCGGCCGACGTGGGGGGCCGGCGGCTCGTAGCGGAGGAGCTCCTCGATGGCGTTGGGGATCAGCGAGCGGTCCGCGACCAGCTCCCGCCGCTGGTCCGGGTGGTCGGCGAGGACCTTGCCCGCCCAGCCGATCAGCCGGGTAGTGGTCTCGTTGCCGGCGCCGGCGACCACGGTGATGTAGGTCATGACCTCCGCCTTCGTGAGGCGACGGATGGTCCCGGTCTCGTCCTCGAACTCGGCGTGGAGGAGCTCGGTCATGATGTCATCGGACGGGTTGTCGAGCCGCCAGTCGATGTACTCCTCGAACATCTCGCCCGTGACGAACCCCTCGGACACCTTCATGGGCTCGCCCGCCTTGGTCGCGAGGCTCCGGTCCACCTGGTCGCGGATGGCCACTTGATCGTCCTCGGGGATGCCCAGCAGCATGCCGATGGTGCGCATGGGCATCTGGGCGCCGAGGTCGGCGATGAAGTCGAAACCGCCGGTCCCGACGAACGGGTCGAGGCTGTCGGCGCAGAACTCCCGGATCTTCGGCTCGAGGTCGGCCACCCGCTTGGGCGTGAACATGCGGGACAGGAGCCGGCGGTGGATCGTGTGGGTCGGGGGATCCTCGAAGATGAGGATCCCGGGCGGCATCTCGATGCCCGCCTTGATCAGCTCGAGGATCCCGCCCCGGCCCGAGACGAACGTCGCCGGGTCCTTGAGGCCCCGCTCGACGTCCTCGAAGCGGCTGACCGCGAAGAAGTCGTGCGGTTCGTTGACGTAGAGCGGCGCCTCCTCCCGCAACCGGCGGAAGGTCGGGTACGGATCGGCGTCGATGGCGACGTCGTACGGGTCGTAGTACACGTCGCTCGGGCTGGAAACCGCCACGCACACCCCTTCCGTCGCGATTTCGTGTCAGGCTATGACACGAAATGTTGTGGGTCAACGGTCCCGGCCCAGGCCTTTCGTGTCATGGTTCTGCCACCGAACTCCACAGGGGGACGGACGACAGGGGGGCGGCGGTGACCGCACACGAGGAGCTCCTGGCCGCGGCGCGGGGTGCGACCGGGCTCGACGACTTCGGCGACGACTCATTCCTCGAAGGGCTGGAACGGCTGGTCCGTTCGTTGCGGGACGAGGCCTCGATGAACGCCGTGGGGAAGGCGGCCGTGCCCTACCTGATCGTGAACCTGCTGACCCACCGCCTGCAGATCGAGGAGTGGTACCGCCGGCACCCCGAGATCGACGACGAGCCGATCGCGGTCCCGCTGATCGGGCTCGGGTTGCCCCGCACCGGCTCGACGGCGCTCTCGTTCCTGCTGGCCGAGGATCCCGACGCCCGGTCGCTACGCGCCTGGGAGGCGAAGCGGCCCTGCCCGCCGCCCGCGACGGTCGAGGGCCCCGATCCCCGGATCGCCCAAGCCGAGGCGGAGGACGCCCACCGGGACAAGCTCGCTCCGCGTCTGGCCGACCTCCTGCCGTCGACGGCGACGGGGCCTGAGGAGTGCCAGGATCTCATGGCCCTCGACTTCAAGGCCCACTACTTCCAGGCCTTCGCCTACATCCCGTCGTACTCACGCTGGCTGCTGGACGCGGACCTCACATCGACCTACTTCTACGAGCGGCGGGTGCTGAAGCTGCTCCAGTGGGGAACTCCGGCGAAGCCGTGGCGGCTGAAGTGCCCGACGCACCTCCTGTTCCTCGACCACCTCGACCGGGCCTTCCCCGACGCCCGCTTCGTCATGACCCACCGCGACCCGACCGAGGTGCTGGTGTCGGTCGCCGACCTGTACGCCGAGGTCGGCAGCCAGTTCAACGACGTCCTCGACTTCGGCTACCTCGGGGCGCTCAACCTCGAGCACTGGTCGACGGCGATGGATCGGGTCGTCGCCTTCCGCGACGCGGGCGCCGACGACCGGTTCTACGACCTGGACTTCCGCGCCATGCAGGCGGACCCGATCGGCGAGGTGCGCGGCCTCTACACCTGGCTCGACCAGCCGGTGAGCGAAGCGTTCGAGACGGGCATGGCCCGCTGGTGGCGAGGACACGCCGCCGACCGCGAGCCCAACGTCCATCCCGACCCCTCCGCCTTCGGCCTCGACCTCGACGCGGTCCGCTCGGCCTTCTCGACGTACAACGCCCGCAGGGCTCAATGGACCGCGCACCAGGAGCACACCGGATGACCGTCGAGCGGCGAAGCCGATCGGCGGGCCGAGTAGGCCGGCAAGGCGATGAGCCGTCAGGCGCAGCGCCATGAGCACCGACCTCACCGGCGGCCTCGATGACGAGCGCGAGTACGTCTTCGCCGAGCGCCCGGCCGAGCCCGGCATGCGCGACGGGGTCAACATGTGGGTGGCCGACGACCGCGGCGAGGTCGAGCTGCCTCGGTTCGCCGTCGAGGCGCTGGCCGACGAGTGGGACCGGCACCAGCTCCAGGTGAACGTCGGGTTC
>DATDAH010000200.1:0-4015 GCA_036525535.1 Acidimicrobiales bacterium | reverse complement strand
CCAGCCCGGCCAGGTTCGCCCGGGCCACGTCCAGAGCATCAGCCGATGCGTCGGTCAACCAGACCTCGGTCCAGTCCCGCTCGGCGGCGATCGCCAGGCCGATGGCCCCCGAACCCGTGCCCAGGTCGGCGACGAGGACCGGGGCCGCGCCCTCGGCGCGGCGCCGGTCCGCCTCGGCCAGGGCGTGGCCGGTGACGATCTCCGTCTCCGGCCGCGGGATGAGGACCCGGCCGTCGACGAACAGATCGAGGGTGCGGAAGGCCCAGCTTCCGAGGACGTACTGGATCGGCTCCCCGGCCAGCCGGCGCTCGACCATCTGGTCGACGGCGACCACGCCCCGCGGCGGGGGGGCCTGATCGGCGACAGCCAGGTGCTCGGCCCCCTCGTGACCCGAGGCCGTCTCGACGATCCACCGGGCCTCCTGGGCCGCGGCCTCGTGGCCGGCCTCGCGTAGCTGGGCCTCGACCTCGCGCCGCAGCGAGGCCCAGGTCATGGCCTGGTCAGTACTCACCCTGGAGCTGCCGGGCCCGTTCGTCGGCGACGAGGGCGTCGACCACCTCGTCCAGCTCGCCGGCCAGGACCTTGTCCAGCTTGTAGAGCGTGAGGCCGATGCGGTGGTCGGTGAGCCGGTTCTCCTTGACGTTGTAGGTCCGGATCTTGTCGGCCCGACCGCCGGCCCCGACCTGACTACGGCGGGCGGAGGAAGCCTCGGCGGCGGCCGCGTCCTGCTCCGCCTTCAGGAGCCGCGAGCGCAGGACGACGAGGGCCCGGGCCCGGTTCTGGAGCTGGCTCTTCTCGTCCTGCATGGCCACGACCAGGCCGGTCGGCTTGTGGGTGATGCGCACGGCGGAATCGGTGGTGTTGACCGACTGCCCACCGGGGCCCGATGAGCGGTACACGTCGACCTGCAGGTCGTTGGGGTCGAGCTCGACGTCGATCTCCTCGGCCTCGGGCAGGACGGTGACCGTCGCCGACGACGTGTGGATGCGCCCCTGGGACTCGGTGACGGGCACCCGCTGCACGCGATGCGTGCCTCCCTCGTGCTTGAGCCGGCTCCAGACGCCGTCCCCCTTCAGCAGGAACGAGGCTTCGCTCACCCCGCCCATGTCCGACGGCTGGCTGCCGAGCACCTCGAAGGCCCAGCCCATGCGCCCGGCATACGCCCGGTACATGTCGAAGAGGTCCCGGGCGAAGAGGTTGGCCTCCTCGCCCCCCTCCGCGCCGCGGACCTCGACGATGACGTTCTTGTCGTCGTTGGGGTCCTTGGGCAACAGGAGCAGGCGGTACTGCTCGGACAGCTCGCCGATCGCGGCCTCCGCGTCGTCGACCTCGGCCCGCACCATCTCCCGGTCGTCGCCCGCCGCGTCGGTCAGCATCTCCCGGGCCGTGGACAGGTCTTCCTGGCGCTGCCGCAGGGCTCGCCCGGTGCTGACGATGGCGTCCAGTTCCTTGTGTCGTCTGGTCAGCGCGACGTAGCGCTCCTGGTCGGCGAAGACGTCGGGATCAGCGAGGTGGGCCTCGACGTCGTCGAACTCGCGCTCGAAGTCCTCGAGCCGCTCCAGCATGGGATCAAGCTATTGCGGCGGAGCGCCAGTCGTCCGGGAGGACGACGATCTCGGCGGGGTCTCGGAGGCGGGCGGCGATGCGCCGGGTCACGGGGCTGTCGTCGCGCGCCGGGAGGGCCAACAGCAGGCGAGCGTCCGGCGCGTAGTGGGCCCGTACCTCGGCCGCGGTCGGCACCAGGTCCAGGTCGATGCCCACCGAGCAGGCGACCACGACGGTGCGCCCCTCGAGGTCCTCCCCTAGCAGGCAGGCGGGCACGACGTCCTTCACCGAGTCGCGGGCCAGCAGGGGCACGACCGGGGCCAGCCGGGCACAGCCGACCAGGTCGGGCCGCTCGTGGAGCACGGCGCGGACCCACCGCTCCTGGGCCAGCCGGCTGAGCGGGTGGGGCTCGGCGCCGGCGCGGCGGTTCTCCCGCACGGTGGCGATGACCGAGGCGAGGGCCTCCCGAGTGGGCAGGTCGCCGTGGACCATGGCGAAGGCCTCTCGGTCGTGGCGGCCCACGCCGACCTCCAGGGCCGCGCTCCCGTCCTCGGCCACGACGACCCGGGCGATCTCCAGGCCGAGCACCTCACCGGCGACCACACCGTGCTCCACGACCACGTCGGCCCCGGCGTCGGCCAGCAACCGGGCGAACTCCGAACCTTCGGCGCCCGTCAGGTCCTCAGCCACCGGTAGCCAGCCCGGCGCGGCGGTCACTTCGTGCAGGGTTCGGCCCTCGATGCGCCAGATGGTCGGCGCGGGGTCGAAGAGCACGGCTCGCCGGGCCAGCACTTCGGTCACGGCCTCGGCCAAGACGCGGAGGTCACCGATGTCGTGGCGGGAGGCCCAGGCCAGGGCCGCGCCGAGCGCCCGGGCGGGCTCTTCGCCGGCCAGGAACCAGCCCCGGTCACCGGCGCGCGCCGCGCCCCCACCAGGGAAGAGGCTGGGCTCGAGGTCGAGGGGACCTTCGTGGTCGGTGATCAACGCCCGGAGCTTGGCGGCATGGAGGGCCGCCTGCTGTTCGGGCGGCAGCGTCGAGGTCAGGACCGGTTCAGGAGTCGGCGGGGGCCGCGGCGGCCGACTTGCGCTTGCCGTAGCGACGCTCGAAGCGGTCGATGCGACCACCCGAGTCCACCAGCTTCTGCTTGCCGGTGTAGAAGGGATGGCACTCGCCGCACAGCTCGACGTGGAGGGACTCGCCCGCCGTCGAGCGGGTGGTGAAGCTGTTGCCGCACGAGCAGGTCACCGTGGTCTCGGTGTACTCGGGATGGATGTCGGCTCGCATGTCTGTCTCCTGGTTCCGACTGGTGTCAGCCGGTGATCGTCGGGCCCTTCGCCACCTCGGCGAGGAACTCGTCGTTGTTCTTGAACGTCTTCAGCCTGTCGATCAACAGCTCGAGGCCGGCCTGTGTTCCGCCCCCGCCGCTGTCGGCGAGCCCGGAGAGTACCCGGCGCAGCTTCCAGACCTGCTGGAGCTGTTTGCGCTCGAACAGGAGCTCCTCGTGGCGGGTGGACGAGGCGTCCACGTCGATCGCCGGGTAGATGCGCTTCTCGGCCAGTCGACGGTCGAGGCGCAGCTCCATGTTCCCGGTGCCCTTGAACTCCTCGAAGATGACCTCGTCCATCTTGGAGCCGGTCTCCACCAGGGCCGTGGCCAGGATGGTGAGCGAGCCGCCCTCCTCGAGGTTCCGGGCCGCACCGAAGAAGCGCTTCGGTGGGTAGAGGGCGCCGGTGTCGATACCACCGGACATGATCCGCCCGGTCGCCGGGGCGGCCAGGTTGTAGGCCCGGGACAGGCGGGTGATGCCGTCCAGGATGATCACCACGTCCTCGCCCATCTCGACCATGCGCTTGGCCCGGTCGATGGCCAGCTCGGCCACCGAGGTGTGCTCGTCGGCGGGGCGGTCGAAGGTCGAGGCGATGACCTCGCCCTTCACCGTCCGGCGCATGTCGGTGACCTCTTCGGGCCGCTCGTCCACGAGCAGCACGATGAGCTTGACCTCGGGGTTGTTGGTCTCGATCGACCTGGCGATCTGCTTCATGATCGTGGTCTTGCCCGCCTTGGGGGGCGAGACGATCAAGCCGCGCTGACCCTTCCCGATCGGGGAGATGAGGTCGATGATGCGGGCCGTCATGTTGCCCGGGTCGCCGTCGTCCTCGAGCTTGAGGCGCTCGTCGGGGAACAGCGGGGTCAGGTCCTCGAACCGGGGCCGGGCCTTGGCCTTCTCCGGGTCCATGTCGTTGACCGTGTCCACCCGGAGCAGGGCCGGGTTCTTCTCGTTGCGGTTGGCCGGGCGGCTGGCGCCGGTGACCCGATCGCCCTTGCGCATGCCGAACTGCCGGACCTGCTTGACGGAGACGTAGACGTCGTCGCGGGAGGGCAGGGCACCGTTGAGGCGGAGGAACGCGTAACCCTCGTCCCGCAGGTCGAGCAGGCCGGCCACCTCGACGGGCTCGCCGTCCCAGTTGG